>CAZDNN010000554.1:0-4424 GCA_964506385.1 uncultured Planctomycetota bacterium | reverse complement strand
TCGGCTGCGACCCCACAGGCCGAAGCGGCTCGCGGGGACCCCCCTTGCCGCCTTGCGTCCCTGGTGAACGAAGGGCAACGCGCCGTTACGCCCCTGAACCAGGAAGAGATACAAGGGGGGGGCTGGGGGGAGCCCCGGCCCCCCCAGTGGTGCAAAAGGGACGCACACCGAAGCCACGAGCCATGGTGCCAGCTTGTGGCCGGCCCAAGCTCCACGCGCACCGGCCTTGTCGCCGTCAAAGCCGGGCTTCACGGGGCCGAGCCGGAAGAGGACAGCGAGTTCCTCGCGGCATCCGCGGCCTGCATGCGGGGCGCCTGTGGAGGTGCGATGCGGAGAGGAGATGCAGGATCCGCTTGCCGCCTCCGCACGGTCGTCGGTCGAGGGACGGGCTGGGTTCGCTTCCCTGGGCAACACATGGGGGAGAGTAGCGTTGTAGTGCTAGCTTCCGGCGGGTGCCGGGGCGGGGGAATCTGCTGCTTTGTCGGCCTCGGCGGCGTAGCGGGCGGCGATTGCTCGCATCACGGCGTCCTTGTGGAGGCCCCAGGAGCAGATGGGGACGTAGCGGACCGCGTCGGTCTCGGGGTCCACGTAGGCGAAGGCGGCGGGACAGCGCTGGAGGCGGTCGGTCTCGAGGTTGTAGTTGTCCTCGAAGGGCAGGATGATGATCTGGAGGGCGGTCTGGACGTTGGTGTGGCGCTCGAAGATGCGCCTGGACTTGCGTCGGAGGGCGAAGCCTGCCGCGGCGGCGGCGAAGTGGTAGAGCTTGCCGAGGAACCCCTTGCCCTTGACGAGGGCCGACAGGTGCACGTGGCGGCGGAGGACGCCGAGCACCATGGCCATGGCCCGCAGGCGCAGCCAGAAGCCGGGCTTCGTGCCCTCGGGCGGCATCCGCTTCTCGAGCTTGCGGTCCACCTCCTGGAGCGCGAGGCAGCACTCCTTGGTTGAGGTCTTCAGGTAGCGGCCCCAGGCCAGGTAGCGCTCGCCGTCAGAGAGGAGGATGTACATGCTCTCGCAGTTGGGGTGGGCGCCGACGAAGGGCAGGGGCTTGACGCCGAGGCAGGCGAGCATGGCCTGGAGTGAGCCGAGGAAGCTCGCTGGCATGAAGTCCACGCGGTCCTCTGGGAAGGCGTCATCGACCATGTTCTCGACGTCTTCGGTGGTGATGCGGTCGGCGGCGAGGTCGAAGGTGGCGTCGTCCCAGGTGTGTGCGAGGGGCATGAGGTAGATGGCGCGGACCACGTTGCGGCACTCGTGGGCGAACTGGAAGATCTCGGGGAGCTCGGCGTCGTTCCAGCCGCGGGCGACGAGGGTCATGAAGGTGACCTTGGCGCCGCCGATGGCCCGGAGGTTCTCGATGGCCTGGAGCTTCTTGTCGAGGGCATCCTCGCTGTTGCGGACCTTGCGGTAGAGCGCGCGGTTGCGGCCGTCGTAGGAGATGAGGATCGTGGCGCGGGTCTCGACGAGGCGGCGGCAGTAGTCGGGGTCGGCGAGCTTGATGCCGTTGGTCACGACGCGGGGCGCCAGGCCGGCCTCCTTGCACATCCGGATGATCTCGAACAGTTCGCTGTGGACCGTGGGCTCACCGCCGAAGAGCTGGATCGCGGGCCTGGGGTCGTAGGTGGCGAAGTGGTCGAAGATCCGCTGGCAGTACTCGAGGGGCGGCTCGAAGACGTAGCCCATGGCGGGGGTGTTGTTGATGCAGATGGGACAGTTGAGATTACAGCGGTTCGTGATATCGATGAAGATGAGGGTCGGGTGCTGCTTGTGGCGGCAGACCGTGCAGTTGAGCTTGCAGACCTGGCCTTCGCAGCCTGCGTCGAGCTCGCGCTTGTCGAAGTAGCGGCGGGCGTCGCCGGAGATCAGCGTCTCGGTGGCCCCGCAGTCCGGGCAGTCCTTGGCGAGGAACACCTTGTCGCCGCGCTGCTCGACCCTGGCATCGACCAGCTTCTGGCACGTGTTGCACAGCGCGTGATTCATGGGGTCTCCCGGCCTCCCCGCCACCCTCATTCTCGCCATTTGCCGCGCCCTGTCAAGTTGTGGCGGGGGCCGTGCGGTTCTTTCCGCGCCGCGCGTCGTTGACAGGGACGCGGCTTCGGCTATAATGGGGCGGGTTACAGGACCGTTAGGATGGGCGGCTGCCTGACAACGGCGGAGACTGCAACATGGGACTGAGGCGGTGCGCAGCGGCTGGGTTGGCCCTTCTGCTCGTCGTGGGGCTCGCAGGGTGTGGGCCCTACTGGCAGGACAGGGGCAACGACGCGAAGGACATGTTTGAGGCCGGGCTGACGGTGTCTGCGAAGCCCGGGTTTGCCATCTACCAGGACTACTTCAACTACATCCCCCACGGCTTCTCCTCCGTGGACGGGTACTTCATCGGCAACGGGAATCGGAGGCTGGGGATCTCGAGGCTCAAGGACTACAGTTGGGGCTACTTCACTCGCGGCCGGCACCATCTTCGCGTGGGCGAGTTGGACCTCGCCGACCATCATCAGATATCGCCCGCCTACGTCGAGAAGCTCAAGGCCGAGGGGAAGCCGATGCCGACGGAGAACCCCGGCTGGGGCACCGGTGTGTGCGGGGTGAAGCCGGACGGGCCGGCCCCCTGGCCGTCGTTCATCTCCTGTCGCCGCAATGTCCACCTGGGCTTCATCGGCGTCCACCTCTCGATGCATCCGGGCGACATACTGGACTTCCTGCTCGGCTGGACGACGGTGGACATCATGAAAGACGACTACCACACCCGGGCCGCCCGGAACGCCATCGAGCCCGAAGCCGCGGCAGCCCCCGCGAAGTGACTCCCCGCCCCGCGTCCCGCCCGGAGGTGGCCACCTATGGCCCCCGTTCTGTACGGCGTCTGTGAGCACTGCCGCAAGCGGATCCCCGCACGGCACGTCATCCGCGATGGCAAGGTCTACATCTCCAAGGACTGCCCCGACTGCGGCACCACCGAGGCCCTCGTCTCCTCAGACGCCGTCGCCTGGCAGCGCAAGCGGGAGATCTGGGACTACCAGCCCGACGAGGGCTTCACCTGCACCATCGACTGCCCCTCCTGCGGCCATCACCACGCCCATCGCATGGTCTTCGTGGACGTGACGAACCGCTGCAACATGAACTGCCCGATCTGCATCAACAACACCCCCGCCATGGGCTTCGTCTTCAACCCGCCCCTCGGCTACTTCGACCGCGTCTTCGCCGGCCTCGCCGCCATGGACCCCAAGCCCACCGTCCAGCTCTTCGGCGGCGAGCCAACGGTCCGCAGGGATCTCTTCGAGATCATCGGCCTGTGCCGCAAGCACGGCCTGAGGGTCCGCATCGTCACCAACGGCATCAAGCTCGCCGACCGCGACTACTGCCGGCGCATCTGCGACGCCAAGGTCCCCGTCCTCCTCGGCTGCGACGGCCTGGGGCCCGAGATCTACGAGCGGCTCCGCAAGAACCCCGGCGCCGGCGAAAAGAAGCAACGGGCGCTCGAGAACCTCGCCGAGCTCTCCACCCGCAAGAACACCGTGATGGTCTGCGTCGCCCGCAAGATCAACGACCACAAGATCCGCGAGCTCATCGACTTCATCCACGACCGCCGCCACGCCTTCGACGCCATCCACCTCATCCCGCTGACCGAGACCTGGGAGGAGGGGGAGTTCGAGACCGACATCGCGACGACCACCGAGGATGTCGAGCAGATCGTGGACGCGGCCTTCCCCGACGAGCGAATCGAGTTCCTCCCCGCGGGCATCGGCCACCAGTTCCGCCACGTCTTCCCCTTCTTCGGCGAGGCACGGCTCACCTTCGGCGGCGTCCACCCCAACTGCGAGTCGATGACCCTGCTGTTCAGCGACGGCGAGCGCTACCACGGCATCAGCCACTACCTGCGCCGCCCGCTCGACGAGGTCGCGGAGGAGGCAGTGCGCATCGCCCAGCGGATCGCGCCGCGCCTCGAGAGGCTCGACCCCGGACGCTGGCTCAGCCGCTGGCGGGGCCGGCTCGCGGTCGTCCGCGCCTTCGTCGGCCTTGCCCGCAGGTCGGTCCAGTGGGGCGCCGTGTTCCAGGGCAACAGCGTCCTCGCCGTGCTCAAGATCCTCGTGGGCCTGGCCATCGGGCGGAGGGCGAAAGACCTGTTCCGCAAGCACACCCGGGTGGTGGATGCTCTGCGGATGATCGTGCTGCCGTTCGAGGAGTACCACTCCATCGACGGCGCGCGGCTGGTGAACTGCACGGCGGGCTTCGCCTTCGAGGACCCCGACAGCGGCGAGGTGCGGACCATCCCCGTGTGCTCCTTCTCGCTGTACAAGACCGAGCTCCAGCGCAAGATCGCCGCCAAGTACGCCCGCGAGGCCGACGAAGCCCTCGCCGAGGAGGCGGAGACGGCCGGAGCGCCCAGCAACTGACCGCGACCGCTTCCCCGACGCGCCAGGGCCCCATCCCGT
>CAZDNN010000553.1:2066-4429 GCA_964506385.1 uncultured Planctomycetota bacterium | reverse complement strand
GGGCCTGCCCGACATAGCAGGCCACGGCTGCGAAGTCGGGAGCCTCGCCCTCCCAGGCGAGGGCGTGACGCATCCCGCATCACGCCGCCGTGGTGACGTCGGGCACGAGGAGGAAGTCGCCCGCCGCGACGGTCTCGACGATGCCGTCGAGGGTCATCTCGACGTCGTAGACGAATGTGGCGGCACGCCCGTCGGGCAGCAGGCCACTGGTGTCGGCGGCGAGGAGCTTGACCTCGAACTCGCCAGCCTCGGCATCGGTGATCGCGATCTCGGAGCTCTCGGCGGAGGTCTTCGTGATGAGGGCGTCGGCCTGGGCGTCGCTGTGGCGGCGCTTGACGGTGAAGGCGAGGGCGGCGCCCGTGATGTCGCGGTCGAGGTCGAAGAGGATCGGCGCCGTGTCGCCGCGGTAGATCGCGATGCCCTGCTCGACGCCCGAGACCGCGGTGTCGGTGATGACGGGCGTGCCGACGAGGGCGTCCACCCGCGCGCGGGCCGCCTCCGCCTTGTCGTAGGCATCCTTCACGGTCTTGCCGCCGGGCGAGCCCATGATGGTGTCCTTCAGGTCGTCGAGGTCGGTCTCGCTCAGGCTCACGTCGTCGGCCGCGGGGTCGAAGGTGCTCAGCCCGCTGACATCGGCCTTGAGGTCGTCGGGGCCGGCGACGGCCGTGCCGGCGATCTCCACGACGTCCACCTGCTGGCGGTCCGAGCCGAACCAGGCGTCGAAGACGGCGGCGGGCAGCACCGCGAACTCGTGCCAGACGGGGAGCGCGCCGCTCTCGTGGACGAAGAGCTGGAGCCGGCCGAGCGTGGCGGTGTCGGTCGCGTCGAGCGGGCAGTCGTAGACGCCGAGCTCGTCGTGGGTGCAGGCCGCCGCGTCGTTCTTGGCCGCGAGGTCGCCGCCGTTCTTCGCCAGCCGGATGTCGGACTGGGTGAGGGCGAGGCCGGTCTTCGCTGTCTTCCCATCGGTGTCATCGACGAACGGGCCGATCTTGACGGTCGCGGCCGTCGATTGCTTGAGGAACTGCATCAGGGGCGCCTCCTGCGGTAGTGGTCCATGGCGACGGGGATGCTCAGCCCCCCGCCCGTCGGCGTGTAGGTGGCGTAGATCGAGTAGTCGCGCGCGCCAGAGCCGTTGATCGAGTTGCCGAAGGGGTCCGGCAGTGTGCCGTCGTAGGTGCGTGCGTGGTAGACGTAGCGGGTCCCCGCGTCGTAGTATGCCACTACGGCGCGCGACTCCGTGTTCCAGCCGAGCCAATATTGTGTGCTGGCCGTCACCGAGGCCGAAACGCTCTCCTCCTTCCAGCCCAGCGGGTTGGTCCACAGACCGACGCTGGAGCCAAGCAGGTTCTCCGGCAGGTTGTTGGCGGCATCGTGATCCCATATGCCGACGACCACCACAGCATCGCCGCCCGCCGGGTCCACGTAGGCCCATATCGCCGTGACGGTCCCGTCGCTGTCTGGGGCGGTAGGGCACTTGTGCGCGATGTCGTAATCTTGCACGAGCGTGCCCGAAGAGCCGCCGACGCTCGTGTAGCCGAAGGTGTCGAGGCCGTAGATGGCGATGCCGTCGCCGCCCCAGGCGAGGGAGCGGAGGGCGGCGGGGTCGAAGCGGACGGTGCTGATCCCATCCGCAATCCTGATGGTGCCCCACACGCGGTTGCCGTGGCCGTCCACGGCGACGGGCCGCAGGATGTGGGCGACCTTCCGCCCGTCGTCGAGTGCGAATGCCGCGTAGCTGCCCACCACGGCCGGCGGGCGAGTGCAGCCCTCGGCGATCTCCGCCGCCGTCAATGGCGGCTGGTAGGTGAGCCTGACGCCAGGCAGCTCGAGCTCGTGCCGCCAGACGCATTCGTCGGGCATCCGCGAGAGGCGCAGGCAGGAGACGTGGGCGCCGCCCTCGGCGAGGTGGGCGAGCTCGCCGGGCTCGGTCTCGAAGGGTGCGAGGTCGTCGGCCGTCGTCCACTCGAGGCGGCTCGATGGGTCGAGGTCGAAGCGGTGGCCGCGGCCGATGCTCGCGTGCGCCGACACGGGCGCCAGCAGCCGCTTGCGCACCGCCGCGCCCCAGGCCACGAGCCGCGCCTCGGCTTGGCCGGCGACCAGGTCGAGGCGCTCCGACCGCCAGGTGCGGTCGCGCCACCGCGCCTTCGTCACAAATGCCATAGGGTGTTCCTTTGTGATTGCCGATTGCCGATTTCCGATTTCCGATTGCCGATTGCGCCAGAGAAGACAGGGAGCTTTCGCCTCCGCCCCCGCACGTGCAACCCGGCGCGGTGATTGCCGATTTCCGATTGCCGATTGCCGATTGCGGCAGAGAAGACAGGGAGCTTTCGCCTCCGCCCCCGCACGTGCAACCCGGCGCGGTG
>CAZDNN010000553.1:0-1966 GCA_964506385.1 uncultured Planctomycetota bacterium | reverse complement strand
ATTGCCAATTTCCGATTGCCGATTTCGCCGGACAACGCGGGAGGCTTTCCTCTTCAATCGGCAATCGGCAATCGGCAATCGGAAATACCCCGGAAGGGTGTGGGGGGAGGCCTTCTTCCAGGAAGGCTCCCCCCACCATTCCTCCGTCACGTGGTTAGCTGGGCTCGTCGTGAGAGAGGTTGACGATGCGCCCGTTGCGCCAGGGCTTGGTGCAGACGAGCTGGAGGTAGACCCGCCAGAATGCGGTTACGGTCTGCCCGCTGCGGCCGTCGAGGATGAGCGCGAAGTCGTGCTGGTGACGCTGCCCCTTGGCGTCGATGAGCGTCTGGGGCAGGATCTCGATGGCCCACGTGCTCAGGTCGAGCGCGAAGAGGTTGTTGTCGGGGGCGAACCGCGAGCCGATGACCGGCGCCCGCTTGTAGACGAGGTCGGTCAGGCCGGGGTCAACGCGGCTGTTGATCTGCGGCGGGATCGGGTAGCGGCTGTTCGAGGTCACGAGCGCCTCGTAGGCCGTCTCGATTGCCGGGGTGGTCAGCAGCACATCGACCCGGCCCCCGCCCTGGTCCTCCGCGGCGAAGGTCATCTCGTTGCCCACGATGTCGGCGCCCGTGCCGTGGTGTATCTGGCGGAACAGGCTGCGGAGCATGGCGAACGAGATGGTGCCGCTGCTGGCATCGCTCTGGATGCACTTGAGGAACGGGTAGTCGGCTCTTGCGAGGCCGAGGTAGTTGGCCACGGTCGCGCCGTCGTCGAGCGCGTCGAGGATTCCGAGGGAGCTGTTGCCGCTCTGGGCGCCCCAGAGCGCCTCCTCGAGGTCCAGCCGCATGTCGGCGGCGGCGCGGGCCACCTCGTCGGCCCAGGCATCGTAGTTGCCGTGGCCGCTCGCCATCGACTTCGCCTGCACGAAGTCGGTGACCTCGATGGGCTTGGTGTAGATGGCGTAGTCGGTGTAGGCGCTGTGGTAGACCTGGTGGCCTGCGGTCCCCACGCTCCCCGTCTCCGTGGTCGCCCCGCCGCCGGTATTCCTGCCGACGTGGAACTTCACCCGCACGGCCTCGGCCAGGTTCTTGTGCTTCGGCAGGAGGCTCCACAGGGACACCTCCTCGTTCAGCACGTCCACGAAGCCCTTCTTGAACGTATGGGTCAGCGCCGCAGAGATCTGCGACAGACTCTCCAGGTTCTGCTGGGTCGTCAGTCCTGCCATGGAACGTCACTCCTTCTTGGTTGCTGCATGCCTCCGTAGAGGCTTCGTGATGCGTGATTCGTGATTCGTGATTCGTGAGCCCGGAACCAGGCCCTCTTCCTCTTCTCACGCATCACGCATCACGCATCATCCCGGGCTACACCAGCTCGTCGAGGACGTGTGCCTGCCCCTCCGCCGCCTGTCGCAGCGTCGCGCGCGCCTTGGCAGCGGGGGTCGTCTGCTCCTCGGGGTCCCAAGCATTGTGCAGGGGGCCTGGGGCGTCCGACGCGGCCCGCGGCGGCTCCCCGCCGACAGGCGGCGGGGCCACCTCGCGGCGGGCCGTCAGCAGCTCGACAATGTCCTCGACGAACCCGCGCAGCCGCTCGCCCGCGGCCGGCTCGAGCGTCACCCGGCCCTCGCCATCCACCCGCATATCCAGGTCAGGATTGACGGGGGACGGCACCCGCTCGAGCAGCCTGCGGGCGCGAGCCACATACACCGCCTCCGAGCCCTGGCCCCTGCGGGCCACGGCCTCGTCGAGGGTCGAGCGCATCTGGCGGCGCAGCTCGAGCTCCTTCAGACGGTGTTGGGTGGCAGCGAGGCGCGAGCGCTCGATCTCGGACTGCGCGCGGACGGCCGCCTGGGCCTCCTCCGCCGCGCGGACGCTCTTGGAGAGGCCTGCGAGCTGTGCCCGCAGCTCCTGATTCTCCCTGCGCCTGCGCGCATTCTCCTGACGCAGCTCGCGCACGTGCTCGCGCCATCCCTCGGGAAGATCGGCCTCCG
>CAZDNN010000552.1:0-4439 GCA_964506385.1 uncultured Planctomycetota bacterium | reverse complement strand
GGCCCGAATCCCTCGCACTCGTCTGCGAAGGACTTCTGCCACGGACTGCTAGGCCAGACTCACACCGCTCCTCACACATCGTCAGGCGCGAACGGCCCACCGGCGTGGCGTTCGCGTCGGTCCAGCAGACAGGCCGCGCCCGACGAGGTCGAACGCGGCCTGCTGCTCTGTCGCTTCGCGGCATGTGCCGCGGGGGCCTCACTTGCCGAGATAGAAGTCCACCATCGCGGTGCAGCTCTTGTAGGGGACCTTGGACGCGTTGCCTGCCTGGCCGAAGGCGACCATCCGCTTCGCACACTCCCTCGCCATCGCCTCGCGGGCGGGGCCGAGGTACTTGCGGGGGTCGAACTCGGCGGGCTTCTCGCCGAAGACCTGGCGGATCGCGCCCGTGATGGCAAGGCGGTTGTCCGTGTCGATATTGACCTTGCGGACACCGTGCTGGATGCCGCGCTGGACCTCCTCGATGGGCACGCCGTAGGCCTTCTTGATGGCCCCGCCGTGCGCGTTGATCAGGTCCACCAGCTCCGGCGGCACCGCCGACGAGCCGTGCATGACGAGGTGGGCGTTGGGCAGGCGGCGGTGGATCTCCTCGATCACCTCCATCGCCAGGATGTCACCTGTGGGCTTGCGGGTGAACTTGTAGGCGCCGTGGCTGGTGCCGATGGCGACGGCCAGCGCGTCCACGCCGGTGAGCGCGACGAACTCCTCGGCCTGATCGGGGTCGGTCAGCAGCTTCGAGCGGTCGAGGGCGCCCTCGAAGCCGTGGCCGTCCTCCTTGTCGCCCGTGCCCGTCTCGAGGGAGCCGAGGCAGCCGAGCTCGCCCTCGACCGTCACGCCGAGCGCGTGGGCGGCCTCGACCACCTTCTTCGTCACCGCCACGTTGTAGTCGTAGCTCGCCGGGGTCTTGCCGTCCTCTTCGAGGGAGCCGTCGATCATGACCGACGTGAACCGCTGCATCATCGCGCTCAGGCAGGTGCCATAGGAGTTCCCGTGGTCCTGGTGCATGGCGATTGGGATGTGCGGATAGAGCTCGGCGGCGGCCTGGATCAAGTGGCGGAGGTACGCGTCGTTCGTATACTTCCGCGCCCCGCGCGAGGCCTGGATGATCACGGGCGACTCGGTTTCCTCGGCCGCGATCATGATCGCCTGGCACTGCTCCATGTTGTTGATGTTGAACGCAGCGAGGCCGTAGCCATTCTCCGCCGCATGATCCAGCAACACACGCATCGGAACCAGCACTGCTCGTCCTCCTTCTGGCTCTGCCGACCCCAGACTGTAGGCCTCCCCCAGTCCGTTCCGACCACCTGTGGCCGGAATTCGGCCCGGGTTTCCTCCTGGGGTGACTTGTGCGGAGCCAGCATTCTAGCAGGTCTTGCCTGCCCATGCAAAACCGATTGCCGGCGTAGCCAACAAGTCTGACCCCGCAACAGGGAGAGGCTGCAAGCTGCAAGCGACAAGCCGCAAGCCCCTGGCCAGGAACCGCGAGCCGCGCGGCCCGCGTGCCCCCAGCCGATTGACAGTGTTGCCTATGCGGCTATACTGACCGCTGGACCAAAGGAGCCTGCCGTGCGGTTCGGGGCTGCGATCCTGCTCATCATGCTGGGAGCCGTCATGGGCGTCGGCGGCGAGATGGTGCGGCTGGAGAGCCGCACGATGGTGGTGGAGGTGGGGCCGAAGACGGGGCGCTGGGCGCTGACCGATAAGCGGTCGGGCGTGCGCTGGCCGTCGGAGGGGGCGATGGCCAGTCCAGGGAGCGCTCGAGGGCTACAGGGCGGCTTCGCTGCGTGCGAAGCCAAGCCCTCGTCGGTGCGACTGACGAAGAAGAGCGGCGCGACCGTGGCCTTCCAGGTGGTGGACGGCGGGCGGTCGCTGGAGATCCGCTACGAGGGGAAGGATGTCGGCGACGTGCGGGTGCTGGGCGATGCGCTGGCGATCACCGACGCGGAGGGCGGGTACGCTGTCGTGCCGTGCCGCGAGGGGCTGCTGATCCCCGCGGACAGCGGCAAGTCCTTCAGGCGGGTCTTCGGCACGAGCGACTACGAAGGCTGCCACATGAACATGATGGGGTTCGTCAAGCGCGGCTCGGCGCTCGTGGCGAGTTGGGACGACGCCTACACCTTCCCAGAGGTGCAGAGCACGCGACCCCGCACAGGCGAGGTCAGGCAGCGGCTGACGACGACCTTCCTGCTCCGCCGCTCGGCGCGATCGGTCCGGCTGACGCCGCTGGGCAAAGGCGACTGGAACACGATCGCGGCGGGCTATCGCCGCATCGCAGAGGCCAAGGGCCTGGCGGTGACGCTCCGCCAGAAGATCGAGCGCGAGCCCCACTGCGAGCTGATGGTCGGCGCCGCCAATGTGAAGCTCTGGACCTGTCTGGCCCGCAGGATGAACGAGGATAGCACGAAAGAGGAGTCGGTGAAGGTCCGCTGGACCTTCGACGAGGCCGCGCAGATCGCCGAGCATCTCAGGAAGGACGTCGGCATCGACCGCTGCCTCTTCATCATCGGGGGCTGGACCGAGGGCGGCTACGACTGCCGCCACCCCGACAACCTGCCCGCCAACCCCGAATGCGGCGGCAACGACGCCCTCGCCGACGCGGTCCGCCGAATCCAGAAGCTCGGCTACTGCGCATGCCTCCACGACAACGTCCAGGACATGTACGCGGACGCCAAGAGCTTCGACCTCAAGTACATCGAGAAGGACGCGAAGGGCAATCCGAAGAAGGGCGGGCGCTGGCTCGGCGGCAGGGCCTGGATGGTGTGCGCGCCCATGCAGCTCGAGCTGGCGCAGCGCCCGCAGAATCTGCCCGAGACCCAGCGGCTCTTCAAGCCCTACAACTACTTCATCGACACGACCTACGCCGTCGGCCCCCGCGAGTGCGCCGACCCCGCGCATCCCATCGGCCGCAACGACGACATCGCGTGGAAAGCGAAGCTCAGCGACTACGCCCGCGACCTGTTCGGCCTCTTCGGCAGCGAGTGCGGCCGCGAGTGGGCGCTGCCACACAGCGACTGGTTCGAGGGCCTCGTCGGCGTCAGCGGCCGCTACTACCACAGCCTCGACCCCGCGAGCCTCGGCGCCACGGTCATCCCGTTTTGGGAGATGGTCTACCACGACTGCCAGGTCTGCTACGGCAAGTACGGCTACAACGCCGCGGACGCCGCCGAGTTCGTCCTCCATCACCTTCTCTGTGCCCGGCCGCTCTACTACCACTCGATCCCCGACCATCTCTACTGGAAGGCACAGGCGCAGCCCGAGCAGGGGATCGTAGCCGTCCGGCCACGGGTCATCGGCGTCCAGCCGACGGGCAAGCGAACGTTCCGCATTCGCTACGCCTGGGACGTCGAGGGGGACGTGGGGCGCGACTGGCGCATCTTCGTCCACTTCGGCACGTCGAGCGCCATCAAGTTCCAGGACGACCACGGCGCCACGCCGCCGACCTCGCAGTGGAAGAAGGGCCAGACCGTCGCGATCGGGCCGCACGACGTCCCGGTCCCCGCGTCGGTGCGCGAGCGGGCCGTGAACGTCTATCTCGGGCTGTTCGACCCACAGGACATCGGCAAGCGGGCGCGGCTGCCCGACGCCGACGGGCAGAATCGCATCCTGGCAGGGCGGCTGCGCCTGGCGCCCGAGATCCGCTTCGAGGCGGTTGCCGCCCGGCCTGGTGCCGACCGCGCGTGCTTCACCCGCTGCGACGGCGGCTGGGCCGAGGGCCTGCATCCAGTGGACGTGTTCCTGAAGAACACCCACGAGGTGCTCGGCCCGCTCCACGCGGCCACGGCCCACGAGCGGCTCGCCTCCTTCGAGCTCGTAGACGGGAGCCATGCCGTCCGGCGTGCCGTCTATGGCCGCGGCGCGGCGGCGACGACGGTCGTCGTCAACTTCGGGGCGGAGGCCGTCGAGGTCGCGTCGAAGCACGGCGGCAAGGTGCGTCTCCCGCAGTGGGGCTTCGTCGTGGACGGCCCCGGGCTCGCTGCCTTCCACGCCCTGCGCTGGGGCGGGCGCGACTATCCCGGCGGCGCCCTCTTCACGCTCAGGTCCCTCGGCGCTCGGGATTTCGCGGACGCCCGGCGCGTTCGCATCTTCCACGCCTTCGGCGACAGCGCGATCGCGTGGCACGGCGAGACCCACGACGTCCAGCGAGAGAAGATCATCCAGGGAACGGGCGGCCGAGGCTCCCGCTGAGCGGCGATCGGCAGACGGGACGGCGGCTCGGCACGCGCCTCGCCCTCCCCATGCGAAGGCAACCCGATGGCCGGATCTCCCTACCTCGGCATCGAAGCGGGCGCCACGCGAACGAGGGGCGTGCTCGCCGGCCCAGGTGAGGCCGCCATCGCGCGTCGTGAGGCGGGTGCGGCCAACGTGCACGCCGTGGGGGCGGAGGCGGCGCGCGATGCGGTGGCGGAGGTCGCGAACGGGCTCCTGGTCGATGCCGGCAT
>CAZDNN010000551.1:0-4439 GCA_964506385.1 uncultured Planctomycetota bacterium | reverse complement strand
GGTCCGCAATTATCGTCACTGGGCAACCTGCCAAGCCGTACGGGAATCGACGTGAAGCTCTGACAGCGCAACCGCCTACGCCGCACGGGGCCTCGTGTGCACACGCTGGGAGCCTGGGCCATTGACGATGGCGTTGACAGGCGAGTGCCTGGCGGATAGGCTTGCAGGCGCGATGCGATGGGGCGTGCATCCCTGTAGCGAAGGAGACCGAGCATGCGGGTCGCGATGAGGACGTGTCTGCTGGCGCTGCTGGTGGCCGGCGGGGTCATGGCCGGGGCGACGAGCCCCGCGTGGGCGACCAGGGACCTGAAGGCGGGTATCATCGGGACCGACACGTCCCATGTGCCTGCTTTCACCGGGCTCTTCACCCGCAACCCGCAGTGGCGGGTGAAGGTGGTCGCGGCGTTCCCCGGCGGCAGCCCCGATATCCCGTCGAGCGCGAGCCGCGTGGAGAAGTACGCGGCGCAGCTCAAGGAGAAGTTCGGCGTCGAGATCGTGGACAGCATCGAGGCGCTGCTGGCGAAGGTGGACGTAGTGCTCGTCGAGAGCGTGGACGGACGCCCACACCTGCCGCAGGCGCGGCCGGTGTTCAAGGCCGGCAAGCGGATGTTCATCGACAAGCCGTTCACGGCCAGCCTCGCCGACGCGCGGGAGATCGTGCGGCTGTCGAAGGAGACGGGCGTGCCGTTCTTCAGCAGCTCGTGCGTGCGGTTCCAGCCGGAGATGGCGAGGTTCCGCCACTACAAGGGCGTGGGCAAGCTGGCCAAGGCGCAGGGCAGCTCGCCGCTGCACATCGAGCCGCACCACCCGGATCTCTTCTGGTACGGCATCCACGGGGTCGAGGCGCTCTACACGGTGCTCGGGCGGGGCTGCGTGTCGGTCTCCCGCAAGATCGAGGGGAACCTCGATATCACGACGGGCACGTGGGCCGACGGGACGATCGGCGTGTTCCGCGGGGTGAAGAAGGGCGACTACAAGCCGCTCATCAAGGTGTGGGGCAGCGAGGGCGAGGAGGAGGCCAAGGGCGGCTACAACTACGCGGGCCTGGTCGAGACGATGGCGGAGTTCTTCCACACCGGCAAGGCGCCGATCGATCCGCTCGAGACCCTCGAGATCATCGAGTTCATGACGGCGGCGCAGCTCAGCAAGGAGCGGGGCGGCGCCGAGGTCAAGCTCGAGGAGCTGCGGCAGACGAAGTAGCGCGCGGCGTGTCGGTGGGAGGGCGAGGCTCCTGCCGAGCCGTTCCTCGAGGGCCAGCAGGCATTCGCGGCTCGGCGGGAGCCTCGCCCTCCCAGATCCCAGCGACGAACGGGCGGACGCTGGAGCATCGTGTCGAGCGCGGTTGGGTGGATGGCATGCAAGAGGCGCCCCGGCGGAATCGCCGGGGCGCCTTGCTGTTGCTGCGGATATCCCGTCAGGCCCGCTTGCGGCGGCGCAGGAGGGCCAGGCCGCCAAGGCCGAGGAGCGCGAGCGTGGCGGGTTCGGGCACGGCGCGGAGGAACTCGTCGGGTGTCAGCAGCGCGCCGCTGAGGCGCACCTCGTCGAGGTTGCCGATGAAGTTGCCGCCGATCTGGAGCGGCGAGCCGTCGTAGAAGAGCTCCCCGCCGTTCGCCAGGGTCATCTGCCCGACGAGCTCGTAATCCACGAAGAGTTGGAAGAGGTCGGTCGCGTCGTCGAAGGTGGCGGCGATGTGGTGCCACTGGCCGTCCTTGATCAGCCCGTTGAGGTTCGACGTCAGGCATTGGTTGAACTGCCCGTCGCCAGGGTTCGGGCTGTCCTGGGTGTCGGTGCGCAGGGCCAGTCGGTCGGCGTTGCCGCGCACGTCGAGCAGCCAGGCCCACCCGCCGGCGCGCTGCTTGCCGATCATCGACTGGTAGAGGACGGTGGCCGGGTCGACCTTGACAAATGCCTCGATGGTGAAGTCGCCGCTTGGCTCGTGGAGCAGCGTGTCGGTGTCGATTCTGAAGTACTGGTTGCCCGAGCCGATCCGCACGGACCCTGTGTTCGGCGTCGTGGTGCCGGCCACGGGGTCCATGACGTGGCTGAGGGGCACCTCGGCGCTGAAGGTGAGGCCGCTGGTGGCGTAGATGCTGGCCATACGGTCGTTGTGGACCTCGGAGTTGATGCCCGTGGCCTGGGTGCCTGCGGCGCCGTCCTGCATGCGCCAGTGGCCTATGGTGGTCAGGTGCTCGCGGGTCTGGAGGAACTGGTCGGGGCGGAGGACCATGGCCGTGAGGCGCGCCTCGTCGAGGTAGCTGCCCGCCGGCCAGTTGCCGCCGAAGAACAGGTCGTTCGAGATCTGCGTCACGTCCCAGCGGCTGCCGTTGAGCTGGCGGGTGGCCGCGTTGCCGTAGTCCACGAAGAGCTGCATCTGGTCGCCGTCGAAGGTGAGGGCCACGTGGTGCCAGTCGCCGTCGGCGAGCGACTGCGCGGAGCCTGAGCCGACGACCTGGTTGACCTGTGCGGCGGTGTCGATGCGTGCGCGGGCGTCCTCCTGGGGGTCCACGTCGAGCTGCCAGCCCTTGCCGCCGGTGAGGCGATCGACGAAGGCGGGGTAGCCGCCCTGGTCCTGGACCTTGACGAAGGTCTCGATGGTGAACTCGGGGGCATCGAGCTTGCCGTCGTCGGCGACGCGGACGTTGCCGATGTCCATGTTGAGCGACGCGGTGTTGGTGGCGAGGGTGCCGTTGAGATTGTCCTGGATCCACGGGCCTGGGACATCGGCGGCGTACTGGGCGCCGCCCTGGCCGACGCCGTCGAGGTCGCCGGGCCGGAAGACGTTGGGCTCCGTGGCGATGGCCGTGCCCGGGGTGCCCTCGAAGCGCCAGTGGCCGACGTTGACGCCGCGGAGGAACTCCTCGGGCGAGAGCACGCGGCCCGTGTAGCGCGTCTCGTCGATGGCGCTGCCGGCGGGCCAGGCCGAGGAGCCGAGGATGAGGTCATTGGCCGCGGCGTAGACCTGCGCCGGGTCGCCGTTGATCGTGCGGGTCGCGATGTTGCCGTGATCGACGTAGATGCTCGCTACCGAGCCGTCGAAGGTCAGGGCGACATGGTGCCACTGGCGGTCGGCCAGCGACTGCGCGGGGGCGGAGCCCAGCCACTGATTGGCCAATGCACCGGTGTCGATGCGGGCGCGGGCGTACTCGTTGGGGTTCACGTCGAGCTGCCAACCCTCGCCGCCCGCGAGCCGGTCGATGAAGGACGGGTAGCCGGCCTGGTCCTGGAGCTTGACGAAGGTCTCGATGGTGAACTCGGGGGCGTTGAGCAGCGGCTGGTTGGGCACGCGGACCTGGCCCGAGTTCATGTCGAGCGAGGTGGTGTTGGCGTGGACGGCCCTGTCGATGGGGTCGTAGACGAGGGAGTCGGGGATGTCGGCGGCGTAGACGGCTCCGCCTTCGCCCGTGCCGTCGAGCATGCCCGGCTGGTCGGCATTGGGCACGAGGCCGACGGCGGCGCCGGCGACGCCCTCGTAGCGCCAGTGGGCGAGGGGCATGGGCCGGAGGAACTGGTCGGGCGCCAGGGCGCCAGCCGTGTAGCGCACCTCGTCGAGCGCGCTGCCCGCGGGGAACGTCGAGCTGCCGAACAGCAGGTCGGTGGCGGCCTGGTAGACCAGGGAGACGTCGCCGTTGATCGTGCGGGATGCCATGTTGCCGTAGTCCACGTAGAGCCTGGCCTGGTTGCCCTCGAAGGTCATGGCCACGTGATGCCACTCGCCATCGCCGAGCGCCTGCGCGGAGGTAGAGCCGACGACCTGGTTGCCGTGGTAGGGCGGCACGTTGGCGACGCCGGTGTCGATGCGTGCGCGGGCGTACTCGCTGGGGTTGATGTCGAGCTGCCAGCCCGAGTCGTCCCAGTCGATGCGGCTGATGAACCCGGGGTAGCCGCTCTGGTCCTGGGTCTTGACGAAGCCCTCGATGGTGAAGGCCGAGGGGTCGAGGGCGGGGTCGTCGGTGACCCGCACGCGGCCGCCGGTGCTCAGGTCGAGGGAGCTCGTGTTCTTGTACATCTGGCCGCTGATGGGGTCGATGACCCGATTCGCCGGCGTGTCGGCCGAGTAGCGCTCGCCACCCTCGCCGGCGCCATCGAGGAAGCCGGGGAACACGACGTTGGGCACGGCGCCGATGGCACTGCCCGGCGTGCCCTCGAAGCGCCAGTGGCCGATGGAGCCGGGCCGGAGGAACTGGTCGGCGGCGAGCACGCTGTTCGAGTAGCGCACCTCGTCGATGGCCGAGCCGCTCGGGTAGCCGGCAGGCCCGCCGAGGATGAGGTCGGCGGCGACGGCGGTCGCGTCGGCGGCACTGCCGTTGAGCGTGCGGGTCGCGACGGCGGTGTAGTCGGTGTAGTGGGTGATGAGCTTGGTGGTGGCGTCGAAGGTCACGGCGGTATGGTGCCACGCGCCGTCGGCGAGGCTCTGTGCCGCGCCCGAGCCGACCACCTGG
>CAZDNN010000550.1:0-4442 GCA_964506385.1 uncultured Planctomycetota bacterium | reverse complement strand
TGGGCGACATGGGCAGCCACACCATGGACCTGGCCTGGAACGCGCTCGACGCCGACCTCCCGACCACCGCAGAGGGCGAGGGCGAGAAGTTCAACCCCGAGGTCACCCCCGTCGAGTTGCACACCTCGTGGGACATCCCGGCCAACGACTGGCGCCCCGCCATCCGCCTCCACTGGTACCAGGGCGGCATGATGCCGCGGTCGCCGAGGGGCTACGTCGATCTCAAGAAGATCGGCCACGGCGCCATGTTCAAGGGCGCCAACGGCTTCATCGTCGCCGACTTCGGCTCCCGCATCGTCATCCCGTTCGGCAGCGACGACGACCTGACCTACTACAAGCCCCGCACCAAGGACAAGGTGCTCCCGCCGCTCGGCCACTTCCAAAAGGAGTGGATCAACGCGGCCAAGGGCGATCTCAAGACCACCTGCAACTTTGACTACGGCGGACGGCTCATCGAGACGATGCTCCTCGGCATGGTGGCCTACCGCGTCGGCAAGAAGCTCGCCTACGACGGCACCAAGGGTGTCGTCACGAACAACGACGAGGCCAACGGCCTCCTCCGCCGCAAGTACCGCGAGGGCTGGACGCTGAACGGGTGAGGCCGGACCCGACGCGCTCTGCTCTGGAGTGCGGCGGCTCGACGCCGCTTTGGCTTCCCGCGGAGCGGGCGCCTGGCTCTCCGCTGCCGGTGACCGGAGGAGTCATCGCAGCCTGCATCCCGTTCTGGGTAGGAGACTTCCCATGGATCGACCGCAATCACCGTGCCCGGGGATGAGCCGTCGCCGCTTCCTCTCGAGCGGAGCGTGCGCGGGATGCGCCGCGGGCGCGGCGCTCCTGGCTCCGGCGGCGTGGGCCGCCGAGAAGCCGAAGGTGCGGCTCGTCTTCTGCGAGACCACCAACAACAAGCCCATCTGGCCCAACATCGGCTACGACTTCGACGCCCGCCGCAAGCAGGTCGTCGATGCCCTCGCGCGGGGCTGCCCGGCCGTCGAGTTCCTCCCCATGCGGGTCATGGAAGGGTCGAAGGAGGAGACCGTCGCCCGCGTGCTCCAGGGCGACGCCGAGGTCGATGGCTACGTCGTGTGCATCCAGGGGCTGGGGTGGCGGAACGACGTCGGCAAGCTCTGCTCGACGGGCAAGCCCACGCTGCTCGTGGACAACCTGTTCGGCGGCTCGGGGCTGTTCCTCACCCGCCTGCGCAGCATCGTGAGGCCCGGCAAGCCCGTCGACTGGGTCAGCTCGTCGAACGACCAGGACATTGCGGCCTCGGCCCAGCAGTTCACCCTCCTCAAGCAAGGCAAGACGGCGGCCGACGTGGCCGCCGCGTTCCGCGCCACGCGGCGAGCGCGCACGCCGAAGGACGCCGACTGGACCTGCGAAGCCGACGAGGTGCCCGCCCCCGACTTCGACGCAGCGCTCAAGCGGCTGCGCGAGATCAAGCTCATCGTCGTGGGCGGCGGATGGGGCGGCGACCGGTTCCGCAAGGCCGCGCAGCAGGTCGTCGGCGTGACCTTCATCCCCATCGGCTTCAAGGACGTGGCCGCGGCCTACGCCGAGGCCGACCTCGCCGCCGCCAAGGCCTTCGCCGACCGCTGGATCGCGCAGGCCAAGGAGGTGGTCGAGCCCCAGCGCGACGAGATCGAGCGCTCCGGCGCCATGTACCTCGCCATGAAAGCCCTGATGGCCAAGCACGGGGCGAGCGGCATCAGCATCAACTGCCTCGGCGGGTTCTACGGCGGCCACCTCAAGGCCTATCCCTGCCTGGGCTTCAGCCAGCTCAACAACGACGGCCTGGTGGGCGGGTGCGAGGCCGACCAGATGTCGGCCCTCACCATGGCCACACTCGGCGCGCTCGTCGGCAGGCCCGGCTACATCTCCGACCCGGTCATTGACACCTCCAAGAACCAGATCATCTACGCCCACTGCGTCGCCATGACACGGCCCTTCGGGCCCAAGGGCGCGGCGAACCCCTACCGCATCCGCTCCCACTCCGAGGACCGCAAGGGCGCGTGCGTGCAGTCGCTGCTGCCGCCGGGCTACATGACGACCACCCTCGAGATCGACCCGGTCGCGCGCGAGGTGCTCATGCACCAGGCCAAGACCGTCGGCAACAACCCCAGCGACATGGCCTGCCGCACCAAGCTCGAAGCCACCCTCAGGGGCGACATCGAGAGGCTCACCGAGCACTGGCCCAAGGGCTGGCACCGCGTCACGTTCTACGGCGATCTCGCACCTCACGTCACCGAGCTGTGCGATCGCCTCAAGCTCAAGCTGATCCTCGAGGCCTGACGCGACACCAGCGCCGGACAGCGCCCCGACCACCCGACCTGGAGTCCACCATGACGCACGTGATGGCACGTTCCGCACTGGCGCTGCTAGCGTCGCTCGCCGGACCAGCAGGGGGAACCGCGATGGCGGCTGACGTCGAGATCCAGGACCTGTTCAAGGGGGTGCGCATCCCCAAGATCGTGGTGGCGGCTGACGGCGCGGTCCTGGCCTTCGCCAAGAGCGGCCACCTGCTCCGCCGCAGCACCGACGGCGGCAAGACATGGTCGGAGGCCCGCGAGGTGGGCGAAGACGCGGGCGGCAACGCCATCGTGGATGAGGTGACAGGCGACGTGATGGTGGTCCGGGCGGGCCGGGGCTATCTGTGGCGCAGCAGCGATCACGGCGAGACGTGGAAACGCGAGGCCATCACCGTCAAGCCCAACGCCGTCGGACACGGCAGCCCTGACAGCGGTGTGCCCGCAAGCACCGGCGCCTCGGAGTCGGGCATCACCCTCCGTCACGGCAAGCACAAGGGCCGCCTGCTCATGCCCGCGCGCTGCCAGCCGCCCAAGGGCAACAACGACCAGGAGTGGTGGCCCTACAACTACAACTGTGCCCTGTACAGCGACGACCGCGGCAAGACCTGGCAGGTCAGCTACCCCGTCCAGAGCGGTACAGGGGAGGGCACACTCGCCGAACTCTCCGACGGACGCATCTACTACAACTCCCGATGCCACATGGCCGTGGACCACCGCCGCCGCATCGCCTGGAGCCACGACGGCGGCCACATGTGGACCGACTGGGAGGTCTCCGAGCAGCTCTACGAGGTCGGCCAGCCCTTCTACTTCAAGTACGGCACCAAGCCCAGCTACGGCTGCAACGCCGGCCTGGTGCGCATCCCCAGCGAGGCCACAGGAGGCAAGGACGTCCTGCTCTTCAGCACGCCCGACCAGCCCGGCGGCCACCGCTTCAAGATGGCCGTCTGGGCGAGCTTCGACCGCGCGAAGACCTGGCCGGTCAAGCGGCTGGTCTGGAAAGGCCCGAGCGCCTACTCCTCCCTGGCCGCGGGCAAGGACGGTAGCATCTACCTGCTCTTCGAGCGCGGCAGGAAGAAGCTCTACGAGAGCATCGCCGTCGCCCGCTTCACCCTCGACTGGCTGGCCGATGGCGCCGACTGGCGCAGGCGGCTGGCTGAAGACGACTAGCGGCGCCCAGAGACTTCATGGAACGACGCCGGGCCGGAGAGCTTCCGGCTCGGCGTCGGCGGTTCAGGCCAGTTCTCGGCTCTGCCCGGAGCCCCGGCCTGTTGGTCAGCAAGGGGCTCGAACACACTTGGGCGTCAGGCCAACACGTCCTCGGCGCCCATGGCGAGAGAGTCGTCAAGCAGCGAGGCGAAGAAGTTATAGGCCGTCACCAGGCCCTTCTTGCTCACCCCGCCGTCCACCCAGACGTACGTGTCGAAGATCATGCCCCATTCGCGGCTGTAGACGCGGATGAAGTTGAACTTCACGTTCACCCGGTTCGCGTATGCGATCCGCGGCGCCATGTCGTGCTCGTCCTTGGCACGGAACATGCTGAAGAAGCGGATGAACCGACCGGAGTCGGGGAACTCGACGAACGTGCGCCACCGTCCCTTGAGCACCAGGTCACCGTCGCTGTCGATCTCGGCGGCGATGAACGCCGCGTCGAAGATCCTCTTCAGCTCCTGCACGTTCACGTCTTCTGGATAAATCATGTCCACGGTGCTCTGTCCCCCAACTGTGTCAGACCCCGAGTCGCTAGGGCTCCCGACAGGGGAGCGCTGACTCAGGTCCAGCTTCGGATTGAAGAAATCTTCGCCCTCTGCGGCGGCACCGGCGCCCGCATCAGGCACCTCGAGCACTCCACCACACTTCGGACACTTACCCCGGCGGCCCGCCATGTCGTCCTTGGCGTCCAGAGTCGCGCCGCACTTCGGGCACTCGACGCGGATCGACACTGCCTGCGTTCCTCCTCCAAGCCCCTCGAATGACGGCCGGACAAGCCCCCTCCGGGACAGGAGTCTGCCCTCGCACAGTAATATAGGCGCCCACCGCCTGCGAGTCAAGGGCCACTCGCTGAGAGAGTCTGACCTCGGATATTGGGGTTCCTTCTTCACTCGTCCTCGTCGTCGATTGTGGCGCCGTAGCGCCTCT
>CAZDNN010000549.1:0-4450 GCA_964506385.1 uncultured Planctomycetota bacterium | reverse complement strand
GCCTGTGCTGGCCGCCGCCCCGGCTGGCAAGGGGCTGCTCGCGGCGGGCGTCGGCTGGTGGCGGGGGCGGGCCTGGGCGCCCGCGGTCACCCTCGTCTACGCCGTCGGCGGCCTCACGGTCACAGGCGTGGACCTCGCCATCTTCGTCGTCCTCGCGCGCCCCGGCGCCGAGCGCACGAACATGATCGCCCTCGACTCCATTGCCTTCGCCGCCGCCGCCGCCGTCCTCATCGCACTCATCGCCTGGTGGCGGCGTCAGCCTTCCTGACTGGTCATGGCCTTCATGATGTCGGCGATGTTCGGCGGGCAGCCGGGGACGGTGGCATGGCCCTCGGCGCAGCGGATGGCGCAGTCTCCGATGAGGAGGGCAGCCGGCGGCGGGTCGCCGCGGCCGAGCTGGATGGCGGGGCAGTCCTCGCGCGGCGGCGTGGGGCCGAAGGCGAGCGCGCTGAAGAAGTTGCCCAGACAGCCGCTGCACGCGTGCTCGCAGCACACCGTCAGGCTCGGGTACTTCCTGCGGAACGCCTCGAAGGGCAGCTCGAAGGCCCGCCGATGGTCCTCGAGCCGCTCGCCGCGCACCTCGATCGCCTCGAGCCGAGCGGGGCCGAGGCCCGCCTGTGCCGCCATCGCCACGAGCTTGCAGGCCCGCGGCTCGAGGCCCATCAGGGACACGGCGACGGAGTCGAGCGCCACCACGTTGTCCGAGCACAGCACGAGGCCCAGCTCGGCGGGCGTCGCGCCGCCCGGGCCGAGGCCCTCGTAGGCGGTCGTCGCGTCCATCACGTGGACGGCGGGCCGCAGGACGCAGTTGAGCGCGACCAGGGCGGCGTGAAGCTCCATCTTGTGGAAGGCCGCCTTGTCCTCGGGGCGGATGCAGCCCTTGAGATTCTTGATGCCGAAGGTCACGAGCGTGCCGAAGTGGGTCTTCATCAGCGGCAGGTTGACGAGAGCGTCGCAGTCGGTGGCATGGCGGCTGATGCCCATCTCGGCGGGGAGGTCGGGGCTCAGGTCACGGCGGAGGGCATAAGGCTCGTCGTGGAAGTTGACGACCCGCGCGCCCATCTCGGCGAGCGGCTCGCGGACGCCCATGGCATCGACGTAGGCGGCGTTCTCCTCGCTCGACTTCCCGTAGAACGGCCCGTCGCCGACGACGATCTCCGCCGCGCCGCGCTCGCGCACGTAGCGGGCCATGGCGACGACCACCGCGGGGCTCGTATAGCCGTTGCCCCCATGCCAGTTGGGCTTGATCGTCACCCGCTGGCCGGGCAGAAAGGAATCGGCCAGTCCCGCGAGCTCGACGGCCTCGCGGATCGCCGCCGCCCGGTCCTCCCCCGCCCGCACCACGCTGACCACCGCACGGTCCGACACCCCAGCACTCCGCCGTTGACGCCTCCCGGTGCCCGTATGCTAGTGGGTGGCAGGTGGCTCGTCAACCGTGGTTGCGACTATGACGGTCTCGCGCGAAACCGTGACACCACGACCGCCCTATGCGTGGCGCCACGGCTGCGCGGCGGCTCCGCACGAAGATGTCACACTTGGTCAAGTGTGACATCTTCGTCGGGACCCCCAGACGGGGTCACGTTCCCACACCCTGCCGCGGCAGCCGGGTCTCTCCCCCGGGCGCGATGGCCTGGACTCTGGGCAACAGGAACTTGCTAGTCCGGGCCGCGAGCGGGTTGCATGCATAGGCCCGGCAGAGAGAGCGGGAAGATGTCACACTTGGTCAAGTGTGACATCTTCGTCGCGACCCCCAGACGGGGTCACGTTCCCACAGGCTGGCGTGGCGGGGGGGTGTTCCCGCCAGGGCCGATGACAGGGAAGGCGAGCTCCGCCCGCCACATGTCGTCTCGCGGGAGGTGGCTGTGCGGCCCACAACGAATGCTGGCAGCGTCCGACAGACTTGACCCTGTTGTGGTAGAGGGTCCGGGCCTCTCGACACCACGCCCACAGTGCGCGGCGGTTGACTCGCACCAGGGAAACGGTAGCATGTGGGCATGGAGACGAAGTCGAGCGACTCTGTCAGGGAGCACGGCGAGGGCGGCCAGGGGCGAGACGAGCTCAGGATGATCGCCTGGGAGCTGACGCGGGCGTGCAACCTGGCGTGCGTGCACTGCCGCGCCGCCGCGATCGACGAGCCGCCGCCCGGGGAGCTGACGACCGAGGAGTGCCTGACGCTGCTCGGCGACATCGCGTCGTTCGCCCGTCCCACGATCATCCTGACCGGCGGCGAGCCGCTGATGCGGCCCGACCTGTTCGACATCGCGCGACGCGGCACTGAGCTCGGCCTGCGGATGGTCGCCGCGCCCAACGGCACGCTGCTCGACGCGACGGCGGCGCAGCGCCTCGTGGACGCCGGCGTGCTGCGCATCAGCATCAGCATCGACGGCAGGGACGCCGCGAGCCACGACGCGCTCCGCGGCGTGCCAGGCGCCTTCGAGGGCGCGCTCCGGGGCATCGAGGCCGCCAAGGCCGCCGGCCTGCCCTTCCAGATCAACACGACGGTGACGACCCGAAACGCCGACCAGCTCTCCGAGGTCATGGACCTCGCCATCCGCCTGGGCGCCGTGGCTCACCACATCTTCCTGCTCGTGCCCACAGGCCGCGCGGCCGACCTCCGAGGCTTCGAGCTCGACGCCAGGCGCTACGAGGCCGTCCTCGGCTGGCTGGCCGGGCAATACGCCGCCGCCCCCATCGAGATCCGCGCGACTTGCGCCCCACACTTCTACCGTATCCTCCGCCAGCGCGGCATCGAGACCCAGGCACGCGGCTGCCTCGCGGGGCAGAGCTTCTGCTTCATCTCCCACCGAGGCGACGTCCAGCCCTGCGGCTACTTCGACCTCTCGGTCGGCAACGTCCGCGAGACGCCGCTGCGCGAGATATGGGCGAACGCCCCGCTCTTCCGCCAGTTCCGCGACCCATCGGCCTACGAGGGCAAGTGCGGGCGCTGCGAGTACCTGGAGGTCTGCGGCGGCTGCCGCGCCCGCGCCTATGAGGCGACGGGCCGGCCGATGGGGCCAGAGCCACTCTGCGCCTACCAACCCCACGTGCATTGACGGTCTGTCCGTCGCACAGCCGTCGCCTGATTGCCGATTTCCAATTGCCGATTGCCGATTGGGTTCCGAAGGGGGAGCAACCGGCATCCCGGGGCGCAATCGGCAATTGGCAATCGGCAATCAGAACAGCTCGGCCTGGCGCGGGCCTTTGGCCGTTTGCTCGATCGCCCGGCACGCTTCCTGGAAGTACGTTGGGTCGAGCTCGAAGCCGACGAAGTTGATGCCCAGCTCCATGCAGGCCAGCGCCGTGTGCCCGAGGCCGAGGAAGGGGTCCATCACCAGCCGACAGCGCTCGACCCCGTGGAGTTGGATGCACATCTGTGGCAGCTTCACGGGGAAGGTCGCGGGATGGGGGCGGTCCTTGTCGCGGCTCTTGATCGTCTTGTATGGGATGAACCAGGTGTTGCCGCGGCAGCGGCGGTCCTTGCCCACCGAGGCCCAGCGGGCGATGTTCGACTTGTCCTGGTAGGGCACGCCGATGGCCGTGCGGTCCAGCTCCACGTCGCCGTGCTTGGTCAGATGGAAGACGTATTCGTGGCAGTCGTTGACGAACCGCTTGGAGTTGATCGGCTTGTAGTGGCCCACCGCCACGTCGCTCTCGAGCCCTGGGTAGTCGCCCACGTCCTCCTTGGCGATGGCGATCGACTTGATCCAGTGAATGACGTTCTGGAGCGCGAACCGCTCCCGCATCACCGCCAGCACCTCGAACGGCACCCACGGGTCGCGCGGCTTGCCCGCCACGTTGAGGAACAGCGAGCCCTTCTCCGCCATCGCAGCCTTCACCGCGTCGGCCCACTCGCCCATCCAGCGCAGGTAGTCGGCCCGCGGCGCGGCATCGTCGTACTCGCCATACGCGATCCCCAGGTTATAGGGCGGCGACGTCACCACCACGTCCACGCTGCCCGGCTCGAGGTGCGAGCGCATGCCGGACACGCAGTCCATCGGATGGACCGCGAGCCGGGTCTCGGCGGCCACAAGCTCGAAGGGCCGATCCTGTGCATGTTGCTGATCGGGCTCTTTCCTGTTGATCGCGGGGTTCCTTTCCACATTGCGCTGCGTGACCCCCGGATGGCCAGGCGGCCGAGGGCCTGGAAGCGGGCGCACGTCATCCGTGGGGGTGGAGCGTGACCTCTCCGGTCTGGCCGCTGTCGAAGAGGCGGCAGGCCTCCTGGGCCTGGTCGAGGGGGAAGGCGTGGGTGATGATCCTGACCGTGCGGTCCCCCGCATACAGCGCCGCCTTCATGGCGTCTCCTTCGACTGACGTGGGAGGGCGAGGCTCCTGCCGAGCCGTCGCCTGCGTCGGGGAGGGCGGCTCCCTGAAAGGGCGCTAGGTGGAACCCGAGGCGCCCCGACTGATGACCTCGACGATGTGAGGCTCGGGGATGCGGGCGCGGAGG
>CAZDNN010000548.1:0-4451 GCA_964506385.1 uncultured Planctomycetota bacterium | reverse complement strand
GAATCAGCACGTCGAGCGGCTCGCAGCCGGTCAGCCGCACCTTGTAGCGCATCCGCTCCTGCTCGGGCGAGCGGAAGTCGCCGGTCATGGGGATGGCCATGATCTTCGTCGGCGTGGCGCACACCACCAGGTACAGCTCCTTGGTGCTCTTACCCACCTTGAAGCGCAGTGTCTCTCCCACGCCGGCGATCTTGCCATAGCGCGGCTTGCCCGCGGCGTCCACTCCCACGAAGCCCGCACGCCAGTCGGAGCCGCGCTTCTTGTTGATGTAGCCCGATAGCTCGGCCGATGCCTCGTCGGAGGCGATCTTCAGCGGGCAGATGTTCCAGCCGAGCTGCTGGGGCGCCATCTCCATCGGGGGGCGCCACCAGCCCGGCTCGTAGGGCACCGGCTCGAGCAGGACGCGCGCGTAGCGCAAGATCTGGTCCTTGCCCCGCTCCGCGTCCTGCTTGTACAGGTCGGCGGGCTTGCCACCGAAGATCTCGAAGTCCCACGTGACACACCGCTGGACCATCCGCGTCCACTCGTAGGCGAGCGGCGTGGCGGGGTCGGGGTCGAAGCGCGGGAACGCCCGCCACGGATACTCGTTCTTCTCCGTCTCAGTCCCTGCATCGTACCAGAGCTTGGAGATGAACATGGGCCCGTACTCGGGCGTCTGGGCCAGGTGCTCGAACATGAGCCTGGCGTGGTAGTAGCACCTGCCGTTGGCGGGGAAGAACATGCAGACCCGGCTACAGCAGGTCGGCGGCAGGGTCTGGTAGATGCCGGCATAGGTCTGCGGGAAGTTCGCGTGCGCTTCCCAGTAGTTGCCCTGTAAGGCCCCGCCGGTCTGGCCCTGGCATCCGTGGACGAGCTCGTGTGGGTTGATGTGGCCCGCCCCCTGGCAGGCCCAGCCGAAGCCCAGCTTGCCGCTCCATCCCATCCAGCTCCCTCTGGAGGGCTGAATCGGGATCTTGTACTTGATGCCGTCGCCGCGGTACTCGGGCTTGCTGCTCACGACGCCGATGCGGAGGGCGAGCCGCTCCGAGTAGAGGTGATAGAGCTTCTCCGCCAACTCGAACATGCCGGGCACGCGCTCGTGGAACTTCGCTGTCGCCTTCTCACCCCACGCCGCCATCTCCGTCTTGTCCACGCAGTGGCGGAAGTGGGCAGATTCCTTGGCCCACCACTTGCCCTCCTCGTTCCGCCACCACGAGTAGAGTTCCGTGCCCAGCATGACCCCACCGTTGAAGTTGTGGGCGATCTCCTCCTCGCTCATGGCTGCCTCGTGCAGACGGACCGCCGCCAGGTCCCCGTCGAAGGAGGGCTTGCTGGCCGACTCGCCGCCGAGCACCATCCGGTGGCCCCTGCGGATGACCATCTTGCGGACCCCGCTCGAGACCTTCTTGCCGTCGAGATACCACGTCTCCGTGGCGCCCTTGCAGTTGACCGCGATGTGGCGCCACTTGGCCGAGCCGCTGAAGCTGGCGGGATAGGCCAGCGGCGCTGAGGTCTCCCGGCCGTCGTCCGACTGCCAGCCGAGGATCACTTCGCCCTTCGATGGCTCTGCGTCGCGCACCCAGACCTCGAGAGCCATGTCCTCGCTGCCGGCCGCGGCGTCCTCGACGGCGAAGTTCCCCTTCATGATGTCGTTGCCGTCGAAGCGGACCGCTGGCGATTCGGGGGTGGAGACGCAGCGGGGGTACTTCTCTGCCCGCTGGGTGTGAGGGACGTGGAGGCCGAAATCGCCGAATGACCCGCCGACCTTGTTGCGCCTGCCGCCGCCCGAGTATCCGCAGTTGTACCAGTGAAGCGCGGTGTCGTCCTCGAAGGTGCGGGACACCATGAACACCGCATGCAGGTCTATATCCAGCCTGCCGGCCACCGCGAGCTTGCCGATGGCCTCGCCCGTGACCAGGGACTTCTCCCTCTCCATGGCCAGGCCCGTCCCCGCGCACAGCAGGGCAAGCCCGACGATCCCCGCGACGGCTCTGCATAGTGGCACCGATCTGTTCATTCGACATCGCTCCTGTGGTGTTTCAGCACAGGCCGTTCCGACTCTACCATGGTACCAGGGAATCTCCGCTTACTGCAAGTCCGCGGCCGGGTCAACGGTCCCAGTTGCGGAAAGCCCTGTTGGGGAGGGCGCGACTCCTGGTGTGCCGATTCAGGGGGCGAAACGCGGCTCGGCAGGAGCCTCGCCCTCCCAATGCAATCATCCGCAACAGGAACCAACTACGGAGCGGGGGAGATTCGGCAGCAGGAGGGGAGTGGGTGCCGCCGATGTCGGGAGGGGTGTATCGTCAGGCCCGAATGGCGAATGCTCGGGCCAAGGCCCGCGCACCTCAGGCGGCCGCGCGGGCGTGAGGCCCCTGTCAGCGCTCTCCGAGGGCGCTCACGGGCCCAGGGCCTCGTCCCATGCCCTGCTCAGGTCGAGGCCGTTGATCTCACGGTCGGTGTGCAGGGTATTGCAGGGCCAGGCGTCCTCAATGGCCGCGCTTGAGAGGATGGCGGCCTTGATGTAGGCGTAGTCGAGAGCGGTCGCCCGGCCGCTGCGGTTCACGTCGCCTTCCTTATTGGTGCTATAGGTACCGACCACGACGGTGGCAGTCGGGCCGCCTCCGCCGCTCTGGGCACGTGCGCGGAAGGTGTAGAGGGTGTCGGCGTCGAGGCCGCGCACGCGCTTGCCTTTCCATTCGGCCTGTGTGAGCCAGGCGGCTTCCGCCTCCGTGGCGCGGGGATAGACGTCCCGCGCGTCCTCGGTGGGGTCAAGGGCGGGATTGCCGGGCCGCAGCCAGCCGGCGTTCGGGTCGCTCCCGATCTTGATGGCGAACACGGTGTCGGTGGGGTTGCCGTTGAGCTCGATTGTGATGATGCCGAGGGAGTGGGGAGCGGGGCCATTGGGGTTGAGGCGCCCTCCGAGCAGCGGGCGCTCTTCGATCCTGAGAGCGCCGGGCCCGTCGGTCGCGGTGTGGATGACTACCTGCGGCAGGCTGTTGGCCAGATCGACGTCGATGGCCCACATCGGGTCCATGTCGTCGGGGTCCGCTCCCCACCAGACGTGCTCGGGGTCAAAGCCCGTGCCGTTCCCTGCGCGAGAGAGCAGGTCGATGGCGACGTCGCCGCTCTGGGGCGTGATGTCGATGAAGGCGAGGCTCGCCTCGGTGGTGCTGGAGAAGGCGAACGGCGGGTCGAGGGGCGGGACTTTCACCTCACCGACCAGCCGCCAGTATTCCGTCACGCTCAGGTAGGTGAGCGACAGGGCGGTGTCGGGTTGAGCGCCCCACCACGTCCCGTCGGCGGTCACCGACAGGCCCGTGTAGTCGCCTGTGACGGTCAGGTCGTTCTGGAACGCATTGAGGTCCGTGACCGTGCTGATCGTGTAGGCCAGCCGAATGGACGTGCCGGGGGCGACGGTGATCTCATGCGGGTCCTGGAAGCTCCCGACCGCCTTGAGTTCCACGGTGGGCGAGGCGATGGCCGTGGAGCTCAACACCAGCGCCGCGCACCAACACGCCAGGAGCTTTCTAGGCATGGCGCAGGAACTCCACGGCTGGCCTGCCTGTTTCCAAGAGCGTCACAGGACCTCCTGGGGACAGCCGCCCAGCGATGCTGCGAGCAGGCCTGTGCGGGGGCTGCTATGGCCAGTCGTCACGGGGCACGATGCCTCTGGGGCCTGGGGCCGCTCGCATCCACGACAGAGGCCTTCACCGACTCCACGAGCCATCCGACGGGGTCCACTGCGGCCGCATTGGAGCGCAGCCGGAGGTAGCACGCCCCCCTGGCCTCGTCGTCCTGCATCGGCAGGGCCATCACCGGCTCACCGTCCACGAGGACGCCGCACGTCTTCCTGGCCACGTCCCAGCGCAGGGTCAGTGTCACCCAGCGCTCCATTCGGATGCGAGGCCCCCCCGCGATCTGGCCCGTCGCATCCATAGCCAGGTGGAACAGCGCCTGCTTCTCAGCACGCTCATCGGTGGGCTCGAAGTAGCGATCGGCGAGTGCGATGCCGGCGCCCCCGAAGCCTGTGCGGAGCATCATCTTCAGGGACAGCTCGCCTTTGGCGCCAAACGGGAAGCTCCAGACGGCGCCATCGCCCGGCTCCTCGTCCGGCCTGTCGAGGTGCAGGACGGTCGCGCCGAGCTGGGTGGGATGCTGGATCAGCTTCGCCCCCTGGACCCGCTTGCGCCGCCACAGCCGCGCCTCGCCGACCGGCTTGAACAGGCTCCAGCTCTCGACCCCGTCGATCCGGAAGTCATGTTCGCGCCGCGTCTCCAGCAGCCAGGCTGGGCTGATGAGCAGGATGGCACGGCGGCCTTCGCCCTGTCCCGTCACCAGCACGATCTTGCCGTCTGGCCTCACCACGGCGTGGGGGTATGCGGTGCCGCGGTCGCCGCCTCGCAGTGGGGTAAGATCCCGCAAGGGGTCGAGGTACACCTCGCGATACCCGCGCCACGTCTTACCCCCATCCG
>CAZDNN010000547.1:0-4451 GCA_964506385.1 uncultured Planctomycetota bacterium | reverse complement strand
GGGGGTCCCCGCCTGACGCAGCCGACGGGTCACTTCGCCCGCGTAGCTCGCCACTGTCGTCGATGGGGGCCTCCTGGCCGGGAGCGAGGACGACGACGCGGACGAGGACGATGCAGAAGGGCGGGCCACGGTCCCCAAGATCCGGGGCCAGACTCGGGAAGGGTGACACGCCCTGCCGCGCCGCGGCGCCGCAACCTCTTCCCACTTGAGCGATTACGCCTCTGCCTGTGCCCCTGCGCAGAGCGGCGATCGCCGCGGCCCGGCAGCAACCTGCCCGAGCCCCCGCGCGCGCGGCGCGCCGCTGCCGGCCGTTGCCCTTGCCACGCGATGCTCGCGGAGAAAACGCGTTTGCGTCGCATCGGCTTTTCCGCTATGATCGCGGCTCCAAGCTGAGCGTGCCTGTCCGTTGCTTTCCCCCTAATGGTTCAGGCCGGCACCTGCCCGTGGCCGGGCCGTCTGCCGCCTGCGCGAAACTGGAAACGTCACAGGAGGAGTTGAATGGCCAAGGGCAAGAAGGCGAAGAAGAGCAGCCGATCGAGGTATGTGTACTCTTTCGGCGGCGGCGATGCCGAAGGCAACGCCACGATGAAGAACCTGCTGGGCGGCAAGGGCGCCAACCTGGCCGAGATGGCCAGCCTCGGCGTCCCCGTCCCTGCGGGCTTCACCATCACCACCGAGGTCTGCACCTACTTCATGGAGCACGGCGGCACCTACCCGCCCGGGCTTCGCGACGACGTCCACAAGGCCCTCGCGCAGGTCGAGAAGATCATGGGCACCACCTTCGGTGACCCTGAGAACCCCCTTCTCGTCTCCTGCCGCTCCGGCGCCCGCCAGTCGATGCCCGGCATGATGGAGACGGTGCTCAACATCGGCCTCACCAGCGCCACCATCCCAGGCATGATCGCCAAGACCGGCAACCCACGCTTCGTGTGGGACGCCTACCGCCGGCTCATCACCATGTACTCCGACGTCGTGATGGAGAAGGCGGCCGGCATCGAGCCCGAAGAAGGCAAGGGCATCCGCCATCAGCTCGAGCACGAGCTCGCGAAGATGAAGAAAGCCCGCGGCGTCGAGCAGGATACCGAGCTGTCCGCCGAGGACCTCGAAGAGCTCTGCGGCATCTACAAGGCCAAGGTCAGGCAGGTGCTCGGCAAGCCCTTCCCCGATGACGCCTACGACCAGCTCTGGGGCGGCATCACCGCCGTCTTCGCATCCTGGGACGGCAAGCGCGCCGTCTCCTATCGCCGCATCGAGGGCATCCCCGACGAGTGGGGCACCGCCACCAACGTCCAGGCCATGGTCTTCGGCAACATGGGCGCCTCGAGCGCGACCGGCGTCGCCTTCACCCGAAACCCAGCCACAGGCGAGAACGTCTTCTACGGCGAGTGGCTCCCCAACGCCCAGGGCGAGGACGTCGTCGCAGGCATCCGCACCCCCAACCCCCTCAACGAGGCGACCCGCCCCGACGACCCGGAGCACGCCGGCCTGCCCAGCCTCGAGAAGGCCATGCCCAAGCTCTACAAGCAGCTCGACCGCATCCAGCGCAGGCTCGAAAAGCACTACCGGGACATGCAGGACCTCGAGTTCACCATCCAGGAAGGCACCCTCTGGCTGCTCCAGACCCGCACAGGCAAGCGCAACGGCCCCGCCGCCGTCCGCATGGCCGTCGAGATGCACCGCAGCCGCCTCATCGACGCCAAGGCCGCCGTCCTGCGGGTCACCCCGGACCAGCTCGACGAGCTGCTCCATCCCATCGTCGATCCCGAGGTGGAGAAGAAGACCGCGGCGATCGCCAAAGGCCTGCCCGCCGGGCCGGGCGGCGCCATCGGCCAGATCGTCTTCACCGCCGATGCCGCCGTCGCCTGGGCGAAGGAAGGCAAGCAGGTAATCCTCGTCCGCGAGGAGACCAACCCCGAGGACGTCGAGGGCATGCGGGCCGCCGAGGCCATCCTCACCGCTCGCGGCGGCATGACCAGCCACGCCGCACTCGTCGCACGCGGATGGGGAAAATGCTGCATCGTCGGCGCAGGCGCCCTCGACGTCGATGCCGGCAAAAAGCGCCTCACCGTCGGCGGAAAGACCTACAAGGAGGGCGACGTCGTCACCCTCAACGGCACCAAAGGCCTCGTCTATGAGGGCGAGCTGCCCCTCATCGTCGGCAGCGAGGAGAACCCTTACTTCGTGGCCTTCATGCGGATCTGCGACAAGGTCCGCCGCCTCGGCGTCCGCGCCAACGCCGACACCCCGGAGGACGCCGAGCGCGCACTGGGCTTCGGCGCAGAGGGCATCGGCCTCTTCCGCACCGAGCACATGTTCTACGGCGCAGGCTCCGAGGAAGCGCTCTTCAAGCTCCGCAAGATGGTCTTCAGCGTGACGGAGAAGGAGCGCCGCGCCGCCTGCCGCGAGCTCTACAAGCACGTCAAGGCCGACATCAAGGCCACTCTCAAGGCCATGGCCGGCAAGCCCGTGACCATCCGCCTGCTCGACCCGCCGCTCCACGAGTTCGTCCCGCGCCGCGTCGAGGAGCAGAAGCGGCTGGCCAAGGCCCTCGGCATCACCCTCAGGCAGGTCAAGGAGCGCGCCGAGGCCCTCCACGAGAGCAACCCGATGATGGGGCATCGCGGCGTGCGGCTCGGCGTCACCTACCCCGAGATCAGCGAGATGCAGATCCGCGCCGTCCTCGAGGCCACCGCCGAGCTGCGCAAGCGCAAAATCAAGGCCATGCCCGAGATCATGATCCCCGTCACCTGCGACGCCGCCGAGGTGGCCCACCAGGCGGCCATCGTCGCCCGCATCCACGCCGAGGTCGCCAGGAAGCACAAGGTGCGCCGCATCCCCCACCTGGTCGGCACCATGATCGAGATCCCGCGGGCAGCACTCACCGCCGGCCAGATCGCCGAGGTCGCCGAGTTCTTCTCATTCGGCACCAACGACCTCACCCAGATGACCTTCGGCTTCAGCCGCGACGACGTCGGCGGCTTCGTCGGCGACTACATCGACAAAGGCATCCTGACCGACGACCCGTTCAACGTCCTCGACCAGACGGGCGTCGGCGAGCTCGTCGCCCTCGGCATCGAGCGCGGCCGAGCGGTGCGTCCGAAGCTCAAGGTCGGCATCTGCGGCGAGCACGGCGGCGAGCCAAGCAGCGTCAAGTTCTGCCACAAGGTCGGCATGGACTACGTGAGCTGCTCGCCCTTCCGGGTGCCCATCGCCCGACTCGCCGCGGCCCAGGCCGTCGCCGAAGAAAGCTGACCACCCTCAGCCTCGTCCACACCCTCAGGGGGAGCCCGCTTCGCCGCGGGCTCCCCCCGTCTCGTCCAGGCGGGCCGGCGTGGGCGAAATGGCCCGTCTGGGATTGACATCGGACGCAGGCCCAGGAATACTGTGATGAGGGGCGAGTTACGCCCGAAGCTCGCAGTCCGGACCTCGATGCCGGACGTGGGGAACAGAGGCCAGACGCCATGATCCGCGGCAACTGCCCGATCTGCGGGCGCGTCTTCAACGTGGACGACCGGTATGCCGGCCTGACTGGCAGATGCAAGTCCTGCGGCGCCGACGTCCAGATCCCAGGGGAGCCGGAGACGGGCCTCAACGGGCTCCCGCCGATGCCGGGCAAGCAGCCCGCGTCGCCTCCGCCACAGGGGCCGCCGACCGGCGCGCCCGACCTCCCGCCGGAGCCCGCTGCTCCCGAGGCACCGCCGCCGCAAGCTCCCGCGGCCCCCCATCGCGAGCCGGCGCCCGACGCGCGCTCCCACTTCGAGCCGGACCACGGGCCGACCGCCCTCGGCGGCCATTTCCTCGCCGGCGAATCTGCCGCCGAGCAGGATGAGGCCACCCCGCCGCCGGCCGCCTCGCGCAGCGCCGACGATGCGCTCGTCAGCCGACGCATGCTCACGCCCGTGGACTCGGACGACGGCGCGTTCCGGCCCAAGGTGATCAAGGCAGCCTCTGTCGTGCTGGCCTTGCTCGGCCTGGCCTTTTCCGGGCGTTTCGCCTGGGCGGCGATACAGGGGGCCGGCGTCGTTGGCGCCGGGATGGCGCTTGTGGGCCTCGCACTCGCGGCACTCGGGGTCATACGGGTCTGGACGGGGCACTGGGACGGCCTGGTCCCTGCCTTCCTGTGCTGCCTGCTTGTCCTGGGCGGGGCCTTCGTGCTTGCGTCGGCGGCCGCAGGGGAGGCCGGCGGCATGGTCTTCACCCCTTCTGCCATCGCCCTCCTTGCTGGAGACGGCCTCGCCATCCTCCTCCTGCTCCTCGCCGTCGCCATGCCGCTCAGCCGCGAGTACCTGTCCGGCTGACGCGCGTCTCCTACCCAGATCGCCCGACTCCAGATCGTTCCTCTTGCGGGTGGCTCTATTGGGAGGGCGAGGCAGAAAAGCCTGCTCCAGGGGGGCGGAGGCCTTGGCTTCCTCATATGGCCAGTTCGTCAGGCAGAGGCGGTGCCGGAGACC
>CAZDNN010000546.1:0-4460 GCA_964506385.1 uncultured Planctomycetota bacterium | reverse complement strand
GCCTCCCAAAGACTGCGCAGATCTTCGAGGTTCAGGTCTGAGCGGTGTACGATCAGCCCCACACCCCCAACATCGGTTCTGCTCTTGGCGATTGCATCAACGGATTCACCCGCGCCGGCCTTCTTGAGCTTCCTGACCTCGGCCTTGAGTTCGCGGACTTCCGCGAGCAGCTTCTCGGCGCGGCCGACGACGCGGCCTTCGTCGCTCCCGAGCACCTCGGCGACACGTTCGAGGGTCTGCTCGCGGCGGCGGCCGTGCTCGATCGCCTCGCGGCCGGTGACCGCCTCGATCCGCCGCGTGCCGGCGGCGATGGACGACTCGCTGACGATCCGGAACATGCCGACCTCCGCGACGCTGTCGAGGTGTGTCCCGCCGCACAGCTCGATGCTGTAGCCGCCGATGTCGACGACGCGGACGACGTCGTCGTACTTCTCTCCGAAGAGCGCGATGGCGCCCGCGGCCTTCGCCTCGCCGATGGGCATCTCCGACACGGTCACGTCGGCGCCGGCGAGGATGTTTTCGTTGACGATCTCCTCGACCCGCTCGATCTCGTCGGGCGTGACGGCCGAGTGGTGGGAGAAGTCGAACCGCAGCCGGTCGGGCGCGACGAGCGAGCCGGCCTGCTCGACGTGCTCGCCGAGGACCTTGCGGAGCGCCCAGTGCAGGAGGTGTGTGGCCGTGTGGTTGCGGCGAATGGCTGCGCGGCGGTCGCCGTCGATGGCGGCACGGACGGCGTCGCCGGTGCGCAGGGTGCCGCGCACGACGCGGCCGTGGTGGTGGAAGTAGTCGTCGGCCCGTGTGGTGTCGGCCACCTCGACCCGGGCGTCGCCGCTCTCGATGCAGCCCGTGTCGCCCACCTGGCCGCCGCTCTCGCCGTAGAAGGGCGTGCGGTCGAGCACCACAACCACGTCGCTGCCCTCTGGCGCCTCGTCCACCAGCGTGTCGTCCACCACCAGCGCCACAACCGCAGCGTCGGCCGCGGCGTCGCGGTAGCCGACGAACTCTGTGGGCTCGACCAGGCCCTTGACCTGGGCGAGTGCGGAAGTGTCGAAGACCTGGCCGCCCGCCATGGCGCCCGAGCCGGCCTGCCGCTCGGCCATGGCGGCCTCGAAGCCCTCGCGGTCCGCGCTCAGGCCGTGCTCGGCGCAGATCTGTTGGGTCATCTCGAAGGGGAAGCCATAGGTGTCCCACAGCTCGGCCGCCGCCTCGGCGGGGAGGGCCTCGCCGCCCGCCGCCCTCAGCGCGTCGATCCGCTCGGCGAGGATGGCGGAGCCGCGGGTCAGGGTCGTCAGGAAGCCTTCCTCCTCGGCCCGGACGATCCGCGCGACGTTCTCACGCCGCTCGACCAGCTCGGGATAGCCGCCCCGCATCGCCTCGACGACGGTCGGCACGAGGCGGTACAGGAAGGGCTCGTCGAGGCCCATCTCGTTGCCGTCGCGGCAGGCGCGCCGCAGCACGCGGCGCAGCACGTAGCCCCGCCCCTTGTTCCCGGGCAGCACGCCGTCGCAGATGCAGAACACCGCGCCGCGCACGTGGTCGGCGATGCGGTGGATCCGCACCTTGTCCGGCGTGCCCGGGACGGGCTCGCGGCCCGCGAGGCCGACGATCTGGCGGACGATGGGCACGAAGATATCCGTCTCGTAGTCGCTCGCCACGCCCTGGAGCACGGCGGCGAGCCGCTCGAGGCCGGCGCCCGTATCGATGTTCTGCGTCGGCAGCGGCTCGAGCGAGCCGTCGCCCTGCTTCATGAACTGCTGGAACACGAGGTTCCAGATCTCGACGTACCGGTCGCAGTCGCACGAGGGGTCGCACTCGGGGCGTCCGCAGCCCTTGCCGGGGCCGTAGTCGAAGAAGATCTCGGTGCACGGGCCGCAGAGGGTGCCGGCGGGTGCGGTGCTGGGTGCGTCGGCGGGCCAGTAGTTGTCGTGCTCGCCGAAGCGGTAGATCCTGGCCTCGGGCAGGCCGATGACCTCGCGCCAGATCGTGTGGGCCTCGTCGTCGTCCTCGTAGACGCTGACCGAGAGGTCCGCGGGGTCGAAGCCGTAGCCGTCGAGCAGCAGCTCCCAGCCCCAGACGATGGCCTCGCGCTTGAAGTAGTCGCCGAAGGAGAAGTTGCCGAGCATCTCGAAGAAGGTGTGGTGGCAGACCGTGTGCCCCACGCGGTCCAGATCGTCGGCGCGGAAGCACTTCTGGCTCGTCGCCGCGCGGGTTACGCCCTGGCGGACGCGGCCTTTGCCCTGGAACTCGTCCTTGAACTGGTTCATCCCGGCGCCGGTGAACAGGAGGGTGGGGTCGTTCGCCGGCACGAGGGAGTCGCTGGGCAGGCGCGCGTGGCCGCGCTCCTCGAAGAACGCCAGGAACCTCTCGCGGATTTCGTCGGTCTTCACCGAGCGACCTCTCCAGCAGGACCGCTGACCGCCATCGCACACAGAGCCGTGATCATACCAAAAACGCCCTTGCAACGCACGCCCCACGGCCCCCTGGATGCGCGGGGCGCGCGGTGGGCTGGTGTGCGCTGGCTGGGGCTATTGAGTTCCTGCTGCGACGCCGACGGCGACGAGGATCTTCTGCTCGATCTCGTCGGCGAGCTTGGGGTTCTCGCGGAGGTAGTTGCCCGAGTTCTCGCGGCCCTGGCCGAGACGCAGGTCGCCGTAGGAGTACCAGGCGCCGGTCTTCTCGACGATCTTGTGGACGACGCCGAGGTCGAGGAGTTCGCCCATGCGGTCGATGCCGCGGTTGAAGATGATGTCGAACTCGGCTTTGCGGAAGGGCGGGGCGACCTTGTTCTTGGCGACGGTTGCCCTCGTGCGGTTGCCGATCACCTGGTCGCCACTCTTGATGGAGCCGATGCGGCGGATATCGATGCGCACCGAGGCGTAGAAGCGCAGCGCGCGGCCGCCGCTGGTCGTCTCCGGGTTGCCGAACATCACCCCGATGCGCATGCGGATCTGGTTGGTGAAGACCATGCAAGTGCGGCTCTTGGAGATCACGCCGGAGAGCTTGCGGAGGGCCTTGGACATGAGGCGGGCCTGGGTGCCGACCTGGGTGTCGCCCATCTGCCCTTCGAGCTCGGCCCGGGGCACCAGCGCCGCCACCGAGTCGACCACCAGGATGTCCACCGCATTCGACCGAACGAGCATCTCGGCGATGTCGAGCGCCTGCTCGCCAGCGTCGGGCTGGCTCACCAGCAGGTTGTCAACGTCCACCCCCAGGCGGCGGGCGTAGAGCGGGTCGAGCGCGTGCTCGGTGTCGATGAAGGCCGCGATGCCGCCCGCCTTCTGAGCGTTGCCCACACAGTGGAGGGTCAGGGTCGTCTTGCCTGAGGACTCGGGCCCGTAGACCTCGACCACGCGTCCACGCGGCAGCCCGCCGACCCCCAGCGCTATGTCGAGCCCAAGCGAGCCGGTCGGGATCACGTCCACGTCGGCCCGCTGGTCCGAGCCCAGCCGCATGATCGAGCCCTTGCCGTACTCCTTCTCGATCTGCGCCATCGCGCGCTCGAGAGCCTTCTGCCGCTGGCCGCCATCGTCTCCGGTCTTTTTCGCCATGCCGGCGCACCCCCAGACCTTTGCCACAACTAGGAACGGATGCGAGAGGGGCGGGCGCCACCTCACGGGGGCCTGATTCTACTGCCCGCCCTGCCCCGTGTCAACCGCATTCCGAGCATCGAGCCGGGCTGGCCAGCGCGGCAGCCAGGAACACGGTGCGGGGCCTGCCATGGCGCCGCGGCTCCGCAACGGCCAGGCCGTCAGCCACGTCCGCAGCACGGGGCATCGCTCGCACCCATGGCCCGGCCTCTCCTGTCTCCCCCGCTGCCCGATCCTACGCTCTTCCGCCTTGGCGCTCACGTCGAATCGTGCGCGGATGCATAGCGTTCGACCGCTGCCTGCCCGATCTCGATGCCCAGGCCCGGGCCTTGCGGGATGAGGACCGCGTCGCCCTCTACCGCGAAGGGCTCGGCGAGGAGCTCCTCCCGCAGCGGGTTGGGCGAGCAGTCGTACTCGAGCATCGGCTCGTTCTCCGGCGCACGCGGCAGCGCCGTGTGCGGACAGGGAGCCTGGACGGCGCAGAACTGGAGCGCCGCCGCCAGCGCCACGCCGCTGCCCCACACGTGGAGGCACACGGGGGTGTGGAAGCTCGTCGCGAGCGCCAGGATGCGCATCGCCTCGCTCAGCCCGCCGCAGCGCGCGAGGTCGGGCTGGAGGATGTCGGCCGCGCCGCGCCGCAGGATCTCGAGGAAGCCGTAGCGGGTGTACTCCGTCTCGCCCGTGGCGATGGGGATGTCGAGCTGGCGGCGCAGGGCCGCGCAGCCGTCGAGATCCTCCGGCACCACAGGCTCCTCGAACCAGCGGAAGCCGAGCGCCTCGAGCGCGCGGCCGACGGCGAGTGCGGTGTGGCGGTTGTAGGCGTGGTTCGCGTCGGCCATCACCAGCGCGGCGTCGCCGGCCGTCTCGCGGAGG
>CAZDNN010000545.1:0-4462 GCA_964506385.1 uncultured Planctomycetota bacterium | reverse complement strand
CTAGTGTGCCCGACCTGGGTTTTCGCGAAGCGAACCTGGCTGCGGCCGAAGGCCGCGAGGGGCCTACCGCAGCACGATGCTGGCGACGGGGTCGGGACGCACCGTGAACGCCATCGCGGCCCCATCCCTGCGCGTCGGCAGCGGATCCGCCGCGCCCGCCAGGCGGGCCTCGCCCGGCCCGCCGAGCCGCTCCGCGCGCACCGAGATCTGCACCTCGACGGGGCGGAACTTCGCCCCTTCGGCAACGGGGTCGATCACATGCAGCACGTGCCTGTCGCCGACACGGGTCAGGACGAAGCGGTATCGGCTCCTGGCCTGGCCGCTGCACGTCAGCGTGGGCTCGCCGGCCGCGATGCGGGCGAGGGCGCTGTGCCCGCGGAAGGCTGTCTCGGCCGTCGTGATGAGGAGTGCCTCCCCCTTGCCCCAGCGGTTCCGCAGGATTGCCGGTGGGCCGTCGTCGCGGTCCAGCCGCGCGACCACCTCCGCGGTCGTGGGCTCCACGCCCACGGCCATGGGCGGGAACGAGGCGGGCTCCGCCCCAAGGACGCGACGAAGGTCATCCGCCGTGGCGACCAGCGGAAACTGCGCCCCTCCGCTGGTTGAGCGGTCGCGCCCTGCCTTATCGAGGATCCGGATGGACTCCACGTCGGCGTACTGCCGGTCCCCGCCCTGGTAGAGCTCGCGGAGGATCTTCACGCGGACCGACTGGGTGCGAACGGGAGCGTCGAGCTTCGCCGCGATCGCCCGCGAGGTCGCCCCGCGGACCGACTTGACGAGCTTCCACTTGCCCTCGACCTTGGCCTCGACGTCGATGTCCGCGACAAGGTATGGCCCCTGACGGCTGACCAGGTGGACGCTGGCCACGTCCACCGCCTCGGGCAGGATGATCTCCGCCCAGTGCGGCATCGGCGTGCCGCCCGAGGCCCACGCGGTCGTCAGACCGTCAACCAGGTGCTCGGCCCTGAATTCCGCCGAGTACTCCGAGTCGACCCGCACCTGCGTCTTGTGCACGCGGGCGGGGAACGCGGCCTCGCCCTTGTATCGCACGCCGAGGACATCGCCCAAGGCATAGTCTTGCGTTCGCTGCCCCTTCGCATCGAGCATCGACCCGTGGCCGAAGACAATCAGGCGGCCGCCTGCCCGGACATACTGGCGGATCTGCTCGGCGCGCGCCGCATCGAGTGTGGCCAGCTCGGGGACGAGGACGGCCTGGAACCCGGCCAGCGACTCGGGCCAGGCCCGCCCCTGCCCCGTGTCGTAGAGAAGCTGGCTGAACACCCCGGCCCGGAGCAGCGCATCGCTGAGCGCGACTGCCTGAGTCCAGGCGTCCCCGGATCTAACCTGCGAACGCTTCCAGAAGGGATTGCGTGCCGGCAGGCCGGCGCTCTCCTTCGACAGCGTGCCCAGCACGATGCCCACGTCCGCATAGGGCCGCGCGTCCTCCACGAGCGGCTGAACCCGCCGGAACCAGGCCCCCGCCGCCTTCGCGAGCTGGAGATCGCCGCCAAACACGCCCGAGTGCCCCGGCGTGAGGGCGAAGCACACGCCGGCGCCCTGGCACACTGCGATGGCCGTGCCCGCAATCACCTGCTTCTCGGTCCACTTCGCCGGCGGCGGCGTGTCATTGAGGGGGGTGAACCAGGAGCTGTTGAGCAGGAGGTTGATCTCGAGGGGCTTCGGCAGCACCCACGCCATCCGCGCTAGCGCGTCGTTGCGGCCGAAGCTGTGGCCTTCGTTGAACAGGTAGTGCAGCCGCGAGCCGACCTCGCGGGTCCAGACGGTGGCCCGCAGGAACTGCCCGCCGGAGCCGTTCGACGTGTAAACGCACTGCTCCTGGCCCCGCTCGCGTCGGATCGCCTCGATCTCGTCCAGGTAGCCGGCCAGGGTCCGCGCGTTGAACTCGGCGAGCCTGGCCCCCGAGGCTCGCGCGAACTCCTCGCCGTACATCTCCTTGTAGCCCTGGGCGGTCCACGGGCTCGACGTGTGGAGTCGCTCGCTGAAGATGTCGTGCCAGATGCCGTGGATGGGGCCGTAGTGGGTCAGCAGCTCGCGCACCTGCTCGACCGCTTTCTGGCGGAACGGCGAGTGCAGCGTCTGGTAGCGGGTCGGCCATCGCGGGCTGAACACGATGGGCTTCCCCCGGCGATCCAGCAGCGCCCACTTGTCGAACTCGGGGTTGCCGTCGCTCACCGCGTTGAAGTAGAGGACGAGCGGGAGGCCCTGTCGCTGGCAGGCCGCGGCCAGCTCACCGACGAAGTCGCGTCTTGTCTTGAAGCTCGTCGTCTTCGTGTCGTGGAACACCAGGCCGTCGATCCACTTGTCGTAGAAGACCAAGTGCTGCGCGCCCGCCTCCTTGAAGTCCCTCACCCAGCGGTCCGCGTCGAACTTGCTGCCCAGCGTGTCCTTCCACTGATGGATCGTATAGGGCTTCAGGGGCTCGTAGATGAACCCGGTCATGATCGACAGCCTGGGCGCCCGGAACCATGTATCCTCAGCCGTCACGCTGACCGACGAGGCCAGCACCACCGCGACAAGCCCAAGCGAGGTCAGTCGCAATGGAACACCTCTTCCATGCCTGCCCACCACTCGCCCTCGGCGGCGGCCGCGATCGGCTGCTGTCAGGGCTTGCAGCGCGACCACTCGAGGGCGCCGAGGACGCGGTGGGTCTTCGCTTGAGCGGCGCTCATCAGAAGCCGATCGGGTACACGGGCTGGAGCTTCGCGGGGTCGTCGTTGCCGCAGCCTGGGCACTTGAGCGGCGGCTTCTTGCCGCGCACCCAGTCGCCGCCGGCGACCTTCGTCTCGACGCCGATGGCGCGCTTGCCGTCCTTCGACATCACGGTGCGGCGGCGATATGCCTCGAAGGTCTTCCCGCAGGCGCCGCACTTGAAGCGGACGCTCTCGACGACCGTCTTCTTGCCACACTTCGGACACTCGAAGGGCGTGGGCCGCTGGCTGCCGGTCGTCTCGGCGCCGCAGGCCTCGCAGACGAAGAAGGCCTGCGCGCCGAGCTCGAAGGACACCAGCTCCTCAGGCGTCTCGGCCGGCCCCTCGCCCGAGGTCTGCGACCTCACGATCCACACGCCCGCGCCCACGATCACCAGCACCGCCACCACGCCGATTGCGATCTGCTTCCCGCTCATCGCGCTCGTCCTCAGTAGAAGATGTTGTGTCGGTCGCTGCCGCCCCACTGGAACCACAGGCGCGGCTTGGCCTGCCAGGCGGCCTTGCTGTGGGTCTTGCAGGCGCCGTCGCCGAAGATCGTGTCGTGATATTCGCCGTGGGGATACCAGTTCTGGCACCGCCAGTCGGCCGGGTCCCAGTGCTTGAGGTCATAGCGCATGATGCGTCGGTGGCCGATGAGGGGGGCCTTGGGGTTGCGCCAGCGCCGGCTCACGGCCCAGACGTTGTCGTCGTAGGCCCCGAAGGTCGTGAGCGCGGCGGGGTTGAAGAACATGGCGATATTCGACAGCACGTGGGAGGCGGAGGGCTCGTTGCGGAGGCCCCACCCCACGTAGGTGCTGCCGGCGCCGTCGTCGATGTCGGGCAGCGGCCCGATGTCGCGCACCGTGCAGTAGAGCACCCGCGGGTCGTCGATGTAGGGCTCGAGGGAGGGCACGGAGTCGAACAGGCCGCGGATGCGGTAGTACTCCATCGTGCTCTTGGGCAGGCGCTGGCCGTTGTTGTTGGCGTAGTGGGTGAAGGTGGCGTACATCTGGCGCATATTGGAGACGCAGCCGGTCCGCCGCGCCTGGCGTGACACGCGATACATCGCCGGCAGCGCCAGCGCCGCCAGCAGCATGATGACCGCGATTACCACCAGAAGCTCGATGAGGGTGAACGCGTTGCGGTACCTCTCGCGCACTTCGGGCTCCCGTCGTGCCACGTGCCTCGCCCCCGCGCCGCGGGCTGATTCTACCCTGGCGGGACCGCAGGATCAACGCGCTAGAAGAAGAGATTGCACTTGTCGCCGCTGCCCCACTGGAACCACAGGCGCGGCTTGGCCTGCCACTCGGCCTTGCTGTGGGTCTCGTTGCGGCCGTCGCCGTAGATCACGTCATGGTAGCTGCCGTGGGGGTACCAGTTCTGGCAGCGCCAGTCGTCGGGGTCCCAGGCCTTCAGGTCGAATCGCATGAGGCGGCGGTGCGAGATGAGTGGGGCCTTGGGGTGGCGCCATCGCTTGCCGACGGCCCACACGTTGTCGTCGTAGGCCCCGAACGTGGTGAGCGCCGCGGGGTTGAAGAACATGGCGATGTTCGACAGCACGTGGTAGGCGCTCGGATCGTCGCGGAGGCCCCAGCCCACGTAGGTGCTGCCCGCGCCGTCGTCGATGTCGGGCAGCGGGCCGATGTCGCGCACCGTGCAGTAGTGCACCCGCGGGTCGTCGATGTAGGGCTCGAGCGCAGGGACGGAGTCGAACAGGCCGCGGATGCGGTAGTACTCCATCGTGCTCTTGGGCAGGC
>CAZDNN010000544.1:0-4462 GCA_964506385.1 uncultured Planctomycetota bacterium | reverse complement strand
CCTTGGTGCCGCGGGAGCGAGCCTGCCCCTGGTGTCCCGCGCCGAGGGAAAGCCCGCAACGAGAGAAGGGAGACGGGCAGTGAGCCGCCCCAACATCCTCATCATCATCGCCGACGACTGCACCCACAACGACCTGCCGCTCTACGGCGGCCAGAACGTCAAGACCCCGAACATCGACCGCCTGGCGACCGAGGGCGTGGTCTTCAACCACGCCTTCCTCGCCATGGCCATGTGCAATCCCTGCCGGACCGAGCTCTACACCGGGCGGTATCCCGCCCGCAACGGGTCGTGCTGGAACCATTCGGCGGCCCGCCGGGGCACGAAAAGCATCGTCCACCACCTCCGCGCCCTCGGCTATCGGGTCGGGCTGGCCGGCAAGAAGCACGTCGTGCCGCCGCGCAGCTTCCCCTTCGAGAAGGTCCCCGGCATCGAGGGCGGATGCGTGCATCCGAGCCCGAAGTTCGGCACCGCTGGGATTCGCAGCTTCATGGGCAGAGACGGCGACCAGCCCTTCTGCCTGGTCACCGGCCTGTTCGAGCCTCACGTGCCGTGGACCCTCGGCGACCCCGGCCACTTCGACCTGAAGGCGCTCAAGCTTCCGCCGAACCTGGCGGACACCGAGGCCACCCGCCGGGACTACGCCAAGTACCTCGCCGAGATCGAGGTGCTCGACCGCGAGGTCGGCGATATCCTCAAGACCCTCGACGACACAGGCCACGCCGACGACACCCTCGTGATCTTCACCTCCGAGCAGGGCTCCCAGTTCCCAGGCAACAAGTGGACGAACTGGAATACCGGCATTCACACGGGATTCGTCGTGCGCTGGCCGGGCCGCGTCACGCCGGGCCGCCGCACGGACGCGATGATCCAGTATGCCGACGTGGCGCCCACGCTCATCGAGGCGGCAGGCGGCCAGCCCAAGGCGGGCGACTTCGACGGCGCGAGCTTCCTGCCCGTCCTCCTCGGCGAGACCGACCGCCACCGCGAGTTCGCCTACTTCATGCACAACAACATCCCCGAGGGTCCGCCGTACCCGATCCGCGCCGTGACCGATGGCACCTGGCACTATATCCGCAACCTCACCCCCGAGGCGCTCTACATCGAGAAGCACCTCATGGGGCAGAACCAGTGGCACGACTACTGGCCGAGCTGGGTCTTCCAGGCCACCTTCAACGAGCGCACCCGCCGGCTCGTCCAGCGCTACATGCGCAGGCCGCCAGAGCAGCTCTACAGGATGGACCAGGACCCCCACGAGATGGCCAACCTCGCTGACGACCCCGCGCACGCCGACGCGAAGCGACGCCTGTCGGCGGAGCTTGACCGCTGGATGCGCGAGCAGGGCGACCCCGGCGCCGCCCTGGACACCGAGGAGCAGTGGCGCGCGTCGAAGCAAGGCAGGCACTTCTCGCGGGGCGGGCAGGAGTAGAAAGGAACCGCGATGGGGCTCCATGAGGCCGCGCTGGCCCTGGCCAGCATCGGGCTGCTGAGCTGTGCGTTCGGTGGCGCGAAGGCGCCGCCCGGCGTTCCGTTGCCGGACGTCGCCACCGCGGGCAAGGGTGGATACGTCGGCGGCGAGCTGATCTACCCGCTGGATGACACGCCGACGCCGCAGTGCCATGCCTCGACGATCGTCGAGACCCCGTCGGGCCTCGTCGCCGCCTGGTTCGGCGGCAAGCACGAGCGGAACCCGGATGTGGGCATCTGGCTGTCGCGGCACGACGGGAAGGCATGGTCGAGGCCCGTCGAGGTCGCCAACGGCGTCCAGTCGCCCGAGACGCGCTTCCCGTGCTGGAACCCCGTCCTCTTCCGGCCCAAGGGCGGGCCGCTGATGCTCTTCTACAAGGTCGGGCCGTCGCCCCGAGCCTGGTGGGGCATGGTGACGACCTCGACCGACGAGGGCACGACGTGGTCCGAGCCGCGCAAGCTCGGCAAGGACGATGCGATCGGCCACCTCATCGGACCCGTCAAGAACAAGCCCGTCCAGCTCCCCGACAGCGCCATCCTCTGCCCGTCGAGCACCGAGCACCGCGGCTGGCGCGTCCACTTCGAGCTGACCAGAGACGGCGGGAAGACCTGGGAGGTCATCGGCCCCATCCACGACGGCAAGGAGTTCGGCGCCATCCAGCCGAGCATCCTGACCCATGCCGACGGGAAGTTGCAGGTCCTCTGCCGCAGCAGGCAGAGCGCGATCGCACAGAGCTGGTCCGCCGACGGCGGCAGGACGTGGAGCAAGATGACAGCCACCTCGCTGCCGAACCCCAATGCCGGCATCGATGCCGTGACGCTCGCCGACGGCCGCCAGCTCCTCGTCTACAACCACACGACCCGCACGGGCGGATTCCCCTCGGGCCGCAACATGCTCAACGTCGCTGTCTCGAAGAACGGGAAGGACTGGACGCCGGTCCTGACGCTCGAGAAGGCCAAAGGCGAGTTCTCCTATCCCGCCGCGATCCAGGCCGCCGACGGGAGGGTGCACGTCACCTACACCTACCAGCGGCGATCGGTGAAGCACGTGGTGCTCGACCCCGCGGGCATCGAGGCCCCCGACTAGCCAATCCGCCTCGCCGCCGCATGGCACCACCTGCTGTTGTCTGAGGAGACCCGCGAGGATGGCCTACACCTGTCTCGACATTGCCAAGATGATCGACCACTCGCTGCTCAATCCCATCATGACCTGGGATGAGCTGGAGGCGGGCTGCCAGCTCGCCGTGGACTACGATGTTGCGAGTTGCTGCATCATGCCGTACGCGCTCAAGCGCTGCGCCGAGATTCTCGCGGGCTCGACCGTCAAGGCCAGCACGACCATCGGCTTCCCCCACGGCGGCCATACCACCGCCGTCAAGGTCGCCGAGGCCGAGCGCGCCCTGGATGACGGCGGCCAGGAACTCGACATGGTCGTCAACATCTCGAAGGTGCTCAGCGGCGACTGGGATTACGTCCGTGCCGACATCGCAGCCGTCGTCGAGGCGGCCCACGCCCGCGGCCAGAAAGCCAAGGTCATCTTCGAGAACTGCTACCTCGACGACGCCCATAAGATCCGCCTCTGCGAGATCTGCGGCGAGCTGGGCGCCGACTGGGTCAAGACCTCCACCGGCTACGGCACCGGCGGCGCCACCGACCACGACCTCAAGCTCATGCGCGAGCACGCGCCGCCCCACGTCCAGGTCAAGGCGGCTGGCGGGGTGCGCACCCTCGACCGGCTGCTCGAGGTCCGCGCTCTCGGCGTCACCCGCGTCGGCGCCAGCCGCACGGCCACGATCCTCGACGAGTGCAGGCAGCGGCTCGGATCCTGAGCGCGGGGTCGGGGCGAGGCGTGCCCGAGCGTCTTCACTTGACTTCCCCCATCCCATGCGCGTATGATGTTTGCTGGAGAAGGTACACCCGTAGCGGTGGGGTGGGGGTACGCCACTGGGGTACTACCCAGGGCCGACGCAGGAGGGAAGTCCCGTGTTTCGGTTCAATCTGCTCAAGACACTACAGGCCGCTGGCGTGCTCCTGCGGGCGCATCCGCTTCATGTCATGAGCAGGCTGCGCCTGCTCAAGCTGCTCTACATCGCCGACAGGGAGAGCCTGGGCGAGACGGGAGCGCCGATCACGGGGGACCGAGCCGTGGCCATGCAGCACGGCCCCGTCCTCAGCGAGACGTACGACCTCATCAAGGGCCAGCACATCCGAGCCGCGGAATGGGCCGACCACTTCGAGAGCATCGGGTACGACGTCAGGCTCATCAAGGACCCTGGGACCGGGCGCCTGAGCCGATACGATATCGAGAAGCTCACCGACGTGACCCGCCGCTTTGAGCACCGATGGGACTGGGCCGTGGCGGAGGAGACCCATCGCTTCGAGGAGTGGCAGAGGAACGATCCTGGCGATTCGTCGAGGGTGATCCCCGTGAAGCACATCCTCAAGGCTGTTGGGAGGGCCGAGGACATCAAGGCCATCCGCGAGGACGCCGAGGCCGCTGCCTTCATTGATCGCGTGCTCGGGGACGAGTGATGGCGCTCCAGGCCGGCGACACCTTCAAGGCAGCCGATCGCTCCGTTGAGTCCCACGTCTGGGTCATTCTCTCTGACCCGCGCGCGCACGCGGGCTACCCTGTCTTGATAGCCAACCTCACGTCCTGGCGCAGCGGCATGGACGAGGCGTGCGTCCTCCATAGGGGCGACCACCCTCTCGTCAGCCGGAAGACGTGCATGAACTACCGCGACTCCCGGCTGGTGGAGGCCGGGAAGCTCGAAGCGGCTCTGGCCCAAGGTCTCCTCGTCTCGTGCAGACCGGTAGGCGCGCGACTGCTGCGGCGGATGCGCGACGGCGCGGCGGCCTCGAGGTTCATCCCCCTGAGGAACCTCCAACTCCTCAAGGATCAGGGCCTTGTCGAGTAGTCCGTGGCCCTCCCTGTCCGCCTGTTCCCTTGGCGGCAATGTGCGATGCTCTTCCACGCGGCCCGGCTCCACGCACTGCC
>CAZDNN010000543.1:0-4475 GCA_964506385.1 uncultured Planctomycetota bacterium | reverse complement strand
TGAAGTCGAACGTCGCGCTGACCGTGTTCGACACGCCGCCGTCGGGCGCGCGGTCGAATGTGACGCGGTTGTTCTGGCTGTTCACGTTGTCGTTGATCAGCCGCAGGAAGTTGCCCGCAGGGCCGCCGGCCACCGGGATTGGGCCTGGGCTGCTACCTGCCTGGGTCAGCGTGTAGTCCGTCCCGCCGGCGCTGTCGAAGTCCTGGTAGAGCGTCGTCGGGGATACGGACGGGACCGCCATGGGATTGGCGTACTCGACCGCGATGTTGTCGAGGTCCACCGTCATGTTCAGCCCGCCGCTGCGGGCGTTGAACTGGGCGCGGCTCTCGTAGGGGTAGAGGTTCTGGACGAACTGGTCGAAGGCCGTGACCGTCGGCCCAGGTGTGCCATGGACGTCGGGGGTCAGCTCCAGGAGCACGTTCGAGCCGCCCGGCGCGGGGGTGATCTCAACGTGGGCGCGGTTGAAGACGCCGGAGTCCAGGTCGATGTCGCCCGTATTCAGATCGAACTCCCTTGTCGGGCGGTTATTCCAGTGGAGCGAGACCTCGTTCTCGCCGGGATGAACGTCGAAGCCGATGGCGAACGTGTTCGGGGCATTGGGCTCCTCCGCGGCCGGGGAGACGCCAATGCCGGGGCCGGACGTGCCGGCCTGAGCGGTGGGGGCCAGGATGAACGAGAAGCCGTCGGCCGGCGTGCCGGCGCTGATCCCGCGGAAGTCGAAGTCGGCCGTGATCGAGCCGAACGTCCCCGCCTCAGTGATGCGGTCAAAGGCGACGATGTTGTTCTGGCTGTTCACACCGTCGTTGATGAGTCGCAGGAAGGCCCCCGTGGGGCCGCCCGCCTGCGGCACGGGGCCGGGCGCCGTGCCCGACTGCTGGAGCGTGTAGGGCGAGGCCCCCGCGCTGTCCCAGTCCTGGATGATCTGCCGGCCCGTCGGCGAGACGGTCGGTATCGGGACGTAGGGGTTGCTGTACTGCACGTCTACGTTGTCGAGGTCCACCGTCATGTTCGCCCCGCCGGAGCGGCCGGTGAACTGCATGCGGCTCTCGTAGGGCAGGAGGCCCGGGACGAACTGGTCGATCGCGGTCACCACAGGACGGGGGCCGCCGCCACTCATGTTATGCACGTCGCCGATCAGATCGACCTTGACGCTCGACCCGTTGCCGATCTGCTGGATCTCGACGTGGGCGCGGTTGAACTCGCCGTTGCGGAAGCTCGCCGAGCCCGTCGCCACGTTCCCCGTGCCCAACGTCGTGCCGTCCCAGTGCGCCGACACGCTGTTGGTCCCGCCGGGGTAGGTGTGGAAGCCGAGGCCGAAGGTCCCGGCGAAGTTGGGGTCCTGGTAGCTGTCGGGACCGGGGCCGCTGGTGCCGTAGATGGAGGTCGGCACCCACAGGACGGCCATCCCGTCGGCCGGCTGATCGGCGCTGAAGCCTGCGAAGTCGAAGTCGGCCACGATCGTCGAGTACGCGCCGGCGTCGGTCAGATTGTAGCTGTAGTGGTTGCGCTGGTTGTTGGCCCCGTCGTTGATGAGCCGCAGGAAGTCGCCGGTCGGCCCCCCGGCGGTGACCGCCACAGGGGGTGGCTGGAAGGCCTGGGTTGCGGTGACCGCCGGATTTGGCGGATCGAAGGTGTCTACCAAGCCGGCCTGCGCGCTGCCCATCGCGACGAAGACCAAAGCCGTGGCCACCCCGACCCACTGCCATCGCCGGTTCCTGCTTCGCATTGCTCTCTCCTCGTTCTCGCTGGCCCGAAGGGGCCGACACGGTCTGTTCTCTCTATGGCTTTCGCCGCCGCGCGAGCAGCCTGAGCGTCGTCCGCTCCGGTGGTCATTCTTTCACCAGAGCGAACCTCAGCGCCATTTGCTATGTTGATAGCAAAGAACGTGCCGGGGAGTTATCTCTGGACGACTATTCGTAACTCACGGCTGTCATTGCCCTTACGCCGACGGCCGACCTCGGCAGGCGTCGTGCGGCACGCCCCCATGTTGATGATCGGCAACATCGGCGCGGGCGCGAATGGCCGGAATCGTGTTCAAGTCTCGAGCCACCCTTGATTTAGGGCGTGTTGACCATCGGCAACATGCCGGGGCGAGCCAGCAACATGCTCGCCGCCGGGGGCACGGCGCCATCGCCACGGGGACGCATTCCCCGCACACCCCAGGCAGATTTCGTCGGGCGCGCTGGACTCTGCGTCGCAGATCATGGATAGTGGCGGGGTCGGCTGACCTTCGCGATGGAGTGCCCATGGCCATGGAGTATGGCGGATTCGCGCTCGACCCCTTCCAGGAGCAGGCGATCCGGGCGATCGACCGCGGCGACTCCGTCCTCGTCGCTGCACCGACCGGGGCGGGCAAGACGCTCATCGCCGAGTACGCCATCGACCAGGCCATGCAGCGGGGACGCCAGATCGTCTACACCGCGCCCATCAAGGCGCTGTCGAACCAGAAGTTCCGCGACTTCTCCGCCCGCTACGGCGATCGCATCGGCATTCTCACCGGCGACGTCTCCCTCAACTACGACGCCCCCGGCATGATCATGACCACCGAGATCTTCCGAAACACCCTGCTCGAAGACCCCGACAGGGTCTCGCAGGTCGATTTCGTGATCTTCGATGAGTTCCACTTCATCAACGACTACGAGCGCGGCACGGTGTGGGAGGAAAGCGTGATCTTCGCCCCGCCGAACATCCGCTTCATCTGCCTCAGCGCCACCATGCCCAACGTCGCCGAGCTGGCGGGATGGGTCCAGGACGTCCACGACGCGCCCGTCGAGGTGGTCCTCGAGGAGCGGCGGCCCGTGCCGCTCGACCACGCGCTCTGGGCAGACGGCTACGGCCTGATGGACCTCGACCGCTTCGAGCAGCTCATGCGGCGGATCGCCCGCGGCGAACGGCCAAAGCGCACGCCCCGCCTCGGCTGCGAGGCGCTCCTCGACCACATCGAGGCCGCGGGGCGCCTGCCCTGCCTCTACTTCTGCTTCAACCGCCGCCTCTGCGAGTTCCGCGCCGAGCAGAACGCCCGCCGCCAGCTCCTGACCGACGACGAGGGACGCCGCGTGGCCGCCATGTACGGCGAGCTGTGCGAGCGGTTCGACGTCGCGGGCGAGGCCAGCGCCGTGCAGATGGGCGACCTGGTGCGCCGCGGCGTCGCCTTCCACCACGCAGGGATCCTGCCCACCCTCAAGGAGGTCGTCGAGCGCCTCTTCACCTCCGGCCTCGTCAAGATGCTCTTCGCCACCGAGACCTTCGCCCTCGGCGTCAACATGCCCGCGCAGACCGTCGTCCTGGACTCCGTGGAGAAGTTCCACGGCACCCACTTCGGCTACCTCCGCGCCCGCGAGTACCAGCAGATGGCCGGCCGCGCGGGCCGCCGCGGGATGGACACCCGCGGCTACGTCTACGCCCGACTCAATATCGACGAGGTGACCTTCCACGGCGTCCGCCACGTCGTCGCCGGCACGCCCGAGCGCGTCGAAAGCCAGTTCAACCTCTCATACGCCACGATCCTCAGCCTCTACAGCCGGCTCCAGGACAGGCTCTACGAGGTCTGCGACGCCAGCTTCGCCCACTACCAGCGCCAGCGCGGCGGCCGCCCGCGCAAGCCCCGCCGCAGCCCGAAAGGCAAGGGGAAGGGCAAGGCGCCGCCGCGCCCTCCCGGCCTCCGCCGCCTCGTCCGCGCGCGCATCCGCGTCCTCCGCGACCTCGGCTACCTCGGCAAGCGAGGGCCCACCGCCAAGGGCCTCTTCGCCATCCACATGCCAGGCTACGAGCTGTCCGTCACCGAGCTATACGACGCCGGCATCCTCACCGACCTCACGCCCCACGAGCTCAACGTCCTGCTCAGCGCCCTGATCTACGAGGCCCGGCGGGGCCGACGCGGCCACATCCCCAAGAGCCTGCTCGGGCGGGTCCGCCGGCGGGCCACCCGCATCCTCCGCAACGTCCACCACCTCGAACGCCGCCTCGGCATCCCCGACCCCACCCCCACGCTCGACCTCCATCTCGGCGTGGCCGTGAACGCCTGGAGCCGCGGCGCCGACTTCACCGACCTCGTGAGCTACACCGACGCCGCCGAGGGCGACATCATCCGCACCCTCCGCATGACCATCCAGCTCCTCCGCCAGCTCCGCAAGGCCACCGAGGACCCGCGCTTCCAGGACACCTGCCTCGCCGCCGAGCGCGCCGTCAACCGCGGCCCCGTCGACGCCGAGCGCCAGCTCCGCGCAGGATGCGACTTCGACGAGGAGTAACTATTCAGTTCCTGTTGCGGATCCCTCGAATGGGAGGGCGAGGCTCCTGCCGAGCCGACCCCGGAACGGTTCTCCCGTACGTACCGCTCGCGCCTCTATCGAAGGCTCAGTGACGTCCCCTACCCTCCCGGAGGTCTGCAACCTCCGGGAGGGCGAGGCTCCTGCCGAGCCGACCGCGGAACGGTTCTCCCGTACGTACCGCTCTCCCGGAGGTCTGCAACCTCC
>CAZDNN010000542.1:0-4483 GCA_964506385.1 uncultured Planctomycetota bacterium | reverse complement strand
ACGAGGACGACGCGGACGGGCGAGGAAGGAACCCCAAGAACCGGGGCCAGACTCGCCGGCAGAACGGCAGACGTCCTGCTTGATCGGAGGGGGCGAGGCGGATAGAATGGGGCTTTCAGGGGGGAGGCCGTTGAGCGGAGATGAGGCTTGCGCAAGCGAACGCGAGCCCGGGAGCTGGCTCTCCAGGCTCTTTACCAGCTCGATCTGCGGGGCGCGGAGGTGCTCGGGGACATCGAGCGCTTCCTGAGCGAACGCGAGGCCGAGCCGGAGGTGCGGGCCTTCGCACGCCTGCTCATCGACGGCTGCTGGCAGCATCTGGCAGAGCTCGACGCGGCCATCGCCGCCGTCGCAGAGAACTGGGATATCCGGCGGATGGCCGTCGTGGACCGCAACGTCCTGCGGCTCGCCTCCTTCGAGCTGCTGTTCCTGGACGACGTGCCGCCCAAGGTGTCGATCAACGAGGCCATCGACCTCGCCAAGCGTTTCAGCACCGCCGACAGCGGCGCTTTCGTCAACGGGATCCTCGACCGCATCCGCTCCCAGGCGGAAGACGCCAAGCAGAAGGCCGAAGACCCATGAACGTCAGCTACCAATGGCTCCACGACTATGTGGACTTCGATCTCCCCCCCGACGCGCTCGCCGAGCGCCTGACTCTGCTGGGCCTGGAGGTCGAGGCGGTGGTGCCCGTCGGCGACGACTGGCGCATCGAGATGGAGATCACCGCCGACCGGCCCGACCTGCTCAGCCACATCGGCGTGGCTCGCGAGATCGCCGCCTTCACGGGCAGCCCCCTCCGCATCCCTCAAATCGAGCTCAATGAGGACGACACCCCCGTCAGCCAGCTCGCCCGCGTCGAGGTCCACAACCCCGACCTCTGCCCCCGCTACACCGCCCGGGTGCTCACCGACGTCGAGATCGGCCCGGCGCCCGACTGGATGCAGCAGCGCCTCGACGCGATCGGACTGCGGCCCGTCAACAACGTGGTGGACATCACGAACTATGTGCTCATGGAGTGCGGCCAGCCCGAGCACGCCTTCGACTTCGCCGCGCTGGCGGGAAACACCATCGTCGTCCGCCCGGCTGCCGCCGGCGAGGCCATCACCCTCATCGACGGCGATGAGGTGACGCTCACGCCCGACCAGCTCGTGATCGCCGACTCCCACCGCCCCGTCGCCCTCGCTGGCATCATGGGCGGGCTCGACACCGAAATCGGCGAGGGCACGACGACCGTGCTCCTGGAGAGCGCACGGTTCAACCCCGTGAACATCCGCCGCTCGTGCCGCGCCACCGGGAAGAGCAGCGACTCCTCGTATCGCTTCGAGCGCGGCGTGGACGTGCCGACCGTGGAATGGGCATCCCGCCGCGCTGCCCAGCTCATCCAGCAGCACGCTGGCGCCACCCTCGCCGCCGGGGTCGTGGACGTGGACTTCACGGACGAGCAGCCGCGAGTCATCCGCCTGCGGATCCCGCGCATTGCGCAGGTGCTCGGCCTCAGCATCGACACCCCTCAGGCCGGAAGGCTGCTCAAGGGCATTGGCTTCGGCGTCAAGACGCAGGACCACGATGACCTCGAGGTCACCGTCCCGACGTTCCGGGCCGACGTGACCAGGGAGATCGACCTCATCGAGGAGGTGGCTCGCTGCCACGGCTACGACAAGGTGCCCGTCGTCTCGACCCTCACGGTCCAGGCCGCGGCCGACAGCAGGTTCGACCAGGCGGCCCTGGCGGCACGCGAGACCCTCATCCGCCTCGGATACACTGAGGCCGTCACGTCCAGCTTCCTGGCAGAGACCGTCTCCCGGGCCTTCAACCCTTGGAGCACCGAGCCGCCGCTGACCCTGGCGAACCCGCTGCGCGCGGACGAGACGGCGCTGCGCGAGAGCCTCATCCCCTCGCTGCTTGCGGTCAAGCGGGTGAACCAGAACCACGGGATCGGCGCCGTGCGGCTCTTCGAGCTCGACCGCGTCTACCTCCGGCGGTCAGGGAGCCAGCGGCTGCCCGAGGAGCAGCACTGCCTGACGGCCGTCGCCGACGCGGAGTTCGCCGAGTTGAAGGGCGCGGCCGAGGCCGTGCTCGAACGCCTGGGCGTCTCGGGCCGTTGCACCCTCGAGCCGGCGACCTTCGAGTTTCTCGTGCCCGGCGTCTCGGCAGCGTGGCGGCTGGGGACTAGCCTGCTCGGCTGCATCGGCGAGGTCACCGACGAGGCCGCCGCCGAGTTCGGCCTCCGCCGCGCGCCGTGCGTATGGGAGTTCGATTTCGACGCCCTGGCGCGGTCGGCGTCGCTCGACCGCCGCTTCCGCGAGTTGCCACGCTTCCCAGCCGTCCGGCGCGACCTCGCGCTGCTGATGGACGAGGCGGTCACGTGGGCGCAGATCGTCGAGACCGTGCGCGGCGCGGGCGCCGAGTACCTCGAGGACATCCAGTTCGGCGAGATCTACCGCGGCGAGCAGGTGGAGGAAGGCAGCAAGAGCGTCTTCCTCACCCTCGTCTTCCGCGCGCCCGACCGCACGCTCACCCACGACGAGATCACCGAGAGCCAGGAGGCCATTGTCGCCGCCCTCGCCGACCGCCTCGCCGCCACACTACGCACCTGACGCGCCCCCGCCGGCTCGGCGCCACTTCAGCCGGCTGAATAGCCACACCCTCCCAATGCAGCCATCCGCCACAGGAAGGAGTTTGGACTTGACAGGCCCGGCCATCGGACGTATAGTGGCGGCAGATCGCTGAGGAGCCCGCCGTGATCGATGAAGAACTCGAGTTCAAGATCGAGCAGCTTGAGCTGATGCTGGCTCGGTGGAAGCGGATCGCCACCCTCTACCGCAAGATCAGCAAGCCTGGGCAAGCCTCGCCTAAGGAGGAGCGCGAGTACGCCGAGCTGGCGACGTACTTCGCGCGCACCTACCAGGCCATCGCCCTTCGCTGCGGCCTGAAGGTGGACCCCGGCAGCAGCGTCATGTCCATGGTCACGGACGTTCCTGACGCCGAGGCCATCCGCGAGATGTCCCCCATGCAGCGCCGCAAGTTCGAGGGCGACTGGCGGATCAACAACACGGCCATGAACCAGAAGCTCGGCGAGCTCCAGATCGCCAGCAAGGAGCTCGAGAGCATCTCGGAGTTCTCCTTCTACGCCAAACGCTTCTTCTCGAATAAGGCCGCCCAGTGGAGCGTCGGCCTCTCCATCGTCGTGATCCTCCTAGGCGTTTTCGGCGTCTTCGGCATGATTTACCGCCTCGCCGCCAAGTTCATCGAGAACATGTAGAGCCTGTCCGTTCGGCTCCCCCGCCTGCGCATGCCAGGCGGCACGCCGGCCTGAGTCAGCGGGGCGGGATGGGTGGATGGATGGATGGATGGGTGGGTGGGAGGAAGAGCAAGAGAGCACGAGATCAAGCTCTGCCACTCGTCCCCTGACCTCCGAACCCCAAGCTGACCGTTCTTCCTGCCTCCCACCCTTGCATCCATCCTTCCTTCTCCCTCCCCCGTTGCGCGCATCGCCGAATGTGCTATGATCTCCCCCTGACATGGGCAAGAAGCTGATCTTCCTCGGCGACGTCCACCTGGCGCCCTGGCATCCGGAGCGCGCCGAGCTCTTCTTCGACTTCATCTCCCGCCGCCGAGACGAGGCGGAGGCCATCTACATCCTCGGCGATCTCCTCGACTTCTGGATAGGCGCCAGGCAGCGGCGCCGCCGCGAGTGGGCGGGCCTGCTCGAGCGGCTTGGGGAGCTGGTCCGCGACGGCCCGCCTGTCCGCGTCCTCGGCGGCAATCGCGACTACCTGCTCGACCCGCCCTCCCTCGAGCCCTACGGCCTCGAGAGCCTGGGCATGGAGCACTTCTTCGAGCGCGATGGCCTGCGCGTCGCCCTCGTCCACGGCCACATGCACTTCCCGAACACCTGGTTCTCCTCCCTGTTTCTCCGCTTCATCCAGAGCAGGTTCATGCGGGGTGTCGCGCACATCGCGCCGCTGAGCTGGTGCCTGTTCGTCGCCGAGGGCCTCCGCCGCTATCGCCGCTGGGTCAATCGCAGAGACACGCGGGAGGACTCGCTCCGCTACGACCCCGCTGCCTTCCTGCCCTTCTTCGATGACGGCATCGACGTGGTCATCTGCGGGCACAACCACTGGGCCATGGACTACACTGACCAGCTCGCCCGCCCCGGCCGCCGCCTCTTCGCCGTCGGCGAGTGGCTCGGCGCCCCCTCCTGGCTCGAATACGCCGACGGCGCTTTCCGCCTCCACGACCCCCGCCTCGGGGCCTGACCCGCCACGGCTTGCGCGCGGAGGGACATGTTGGGACGCTATCGCTGTTGGTGTCGCGCTTTAGCGCTATAGCGCGAAACCGTGACATGCCGCCCACCCACGACAGCTAGGCACACGCCCCTGACCATGGGGTCACGCGGGAAGCTCGGTGGGTTGTGAGGCTCGCACGCTCCGGCCGCCGCGCCCTGACGTGGGCCGCGTGGCCAGGCGCACGATGCCGGCGGCAG
>CAZDNN010000541.1:0-4496 GCA_964506385.1 uncultured Planctomycetota bacterium | reverse complement strand
GCGGGCGGCCCGCGTGCCTGGGAGCTTTGATTCAGAATCGTGGCGAGCCATATAGCTTGGCTCAGGCCCCCGCGATCCGCTCGACGAAGACCGCCTTCAGCCGACCCGCCGTGGGGAACGTCCGCAGGGGGGAGTCAAAGACGGGCGCGGCTGCTGTGCGCTGCTGCGGGGAGGGCCGAGCGGTGGGGGAATGATGCCACACCTTCGAAGGTGTGGCATCATTCCCCCACGACCCTCCTGCGGGCACGGGGCCGGGCGCTGTCCCGGGCCTTGCCACCGGCATGGGCTTGAGGGCAGTGGTCACCAGCTTCCTGCGCCCGCCTTCGTGGGATTCCTTTGACTTTCGGGTGCGATCCGGGACAATGGCAGTTGGGAAGGCGTTTCCCCCCCAACCCATCGCTCAGGAGCACGACTACACGATGGCCAAAGACGACTTCACCGTCCATCTGGTGCCGGGCTTCCATTCCGACGTGGTCTGGCTGGAGGACCAGCGGGACTACGCGGTCTCGCTGATGGGGAACGTGGGCCAGAATCTCGCCGTCTGCCGCTTCGACCCGGCCTACGGCGTGTTCCTCCACGAGATCACGTACCTGAAGCCCTACCTGGACGCGAACCCCGACCAGCGGGACACGGTCCGGCAGCTCATCGCCGACGGGCGGATCGGGACGGGGGGCACCCACAGCCAGCCGATCGAGGCGTGCATCGGCGGCGAGGGGCTGCTGCGGAACATCCTGTACGGCCGCCTCTACCACGAGCGCTGCCTGGGCGACGCGCCCGAGGTGGCCATGCTGTGGGACGTGTTCGGCCACGTCCCCCAACTCGGGCAGATCCTGGCGAAGTGCCGCTTCACGGGCTGCATCTGGTCGAAGGACATCCGGGGGGCGCACGCGGTCTTCTGGCACCAGGCGCTCGACGGCTCGCGGTTCCTCTTCCGCCGGGTCATGTACGGCTTCGGCTCGCCGAGCGAGGAAGCGGCGCTGGAGTTCTTCCGGCGTGCCTTCCCCGAGCTGGCCTCCTACGGCTTCACGTCGGACGTGCGGCTCGACTGCATCGACTTCAAGCCGCCGACGGCGTGGATGGCGGGCCGCTGCCAGGCGCTGGCCGAGGGCAAGCCGAAGGTCATCGTGAGCGGGAAGGCGCACGAGGCGTGGTTCCGCGAGGCGCGCGAGCGCCTGGCATCGGGCAAGGCGGCGGTGCCCGTGACAGCCCGCGACTTCGAGTGGCACCACCAGGGCACCGGCGTGTCGCGCGCGAATCTGAAGATGGGGAACCGCCTGGCGGAGAACGCGATCCTGAGCGCCGAGCGCTGGGGCGCCATCGCCGCCTATCTCGGGGCGGAGTACCCCGACAGGGCTCTCGACAAGGCGTGGCGCCAGGTGCTCTTCAACCAGCACCACGACGGGATGGCCGGCCCGCTGTGCGACCGCGCCTACCTCGACGCCATGCTCGGCTACCGCGAGGCGCTCGACCTGTCCACCGACGCGCTTCACAACGCCCTTCAAGCCGTCGCCGGGGCCGCCGATACGAGCATCGGCCCGCGCAACGCCATCCCGCTGCTGGTCTTCAACGGGCTGAACTGGCCGCGGACCGAGCCGGTCGAGGCGGCGGTGGCCTTCGACAGGGCGGTCGAGAGCTTCGAGCTCATCGGACCCGACGGCAAGCCGGCGGCCTTCGAGGTCGAGCGGGTCGAGCGGGACGACGAGGGGAGGATCACGGCGGCCGAGATCACCTTCATCGCGGCCGACGTGCCGCCCATGGGCCACACGGCCTACGCCGTCGTGCCGTCGAAGGAGCCGCTGCCGCGCCGCGAGATCGAGGGCGGGCTGACCATCGAGAACGAGTTCTTCCGCATCACCGCGGACCCCGCGCAGGGCGGGGGGATCACCAGCCTGTTCGACAAGAAGACGCGCCGCGAGCTCATCGACGCGAACGTCGGCCCAGGCAACGAACTGGTCGCGCTCGAGGAGAATCCCCGCCGCAACGAGCCGTCCTGGGAGGTCTACACCGTGGGGCCGAAGGTCTTCTCGCGGGACCACGCGGCGAACGTCAGGGCCGAGGTCGGCCCCGTGAGCCAGCGGCTCGTCGTCCACGGCGAGATGACCGAGGGGCGGCCCGACACGGCCTTCAAGCGGCGCCACGACATCGTCCTCTATACCGGCGTCCGGCGCATCGACTTCCGCACCCGCCTCGACCACTACCGCGGCGAGCACCACCTCTACGTCGTCACCTTCCCCGCCAAGCTGCGGGGGCTCCAGCCCGTGTTCGAGACGGCCTTCGGCGCCACCAGCAAGCGCAAGTCGAAGAGCAGGCTCGACTTCCGGACGTCCCAATGGCGGAACGACTCGGACTGCGGTGCCCGTCGTTGCGCCAACTGGTTCGAGCTGGGCCGCACGGCGGTCCTCAAGGCTGGCAACTCGCGCATCGCCATCGGCATGGTCAACCTCGTGGTCCCGCACGACGAGAAGGTCCTCGAGCAGGCCTATCGGCTCCAGGACGCGCTCGTCCGCAAGGGGGTGCCCGTCACCCCGCAGTTCGACGACTGCGATATGGCCCGCCGCGAGAAGCTGCCCCACGAGGACTCCTGTCTGCCCACGCCCGAGCACTTCGACGTGGACCTCAAGTACGGGATGTCGTTCCGCATCAGCCTGGACGTGGGCGGGCGGAATCAGTATACGGCGGGGCTGCTCCAGCGGGTCGATCCGCGCCGGCGCTCGGCCTTCTTCAAGCGGCTCAAGCGCGACAAGCATGCCTTCGTCCTGCTCTACGACGACAGGATGCCCGGCGGCTGGAAGCCGCTGCCGGTGCTGCTCGTCTCGGCGACGAGTGCGGCGCAACTCAGGACGGCGCTCGACGAGGCCCTCCGCTGCTTCGACAGGTCGGCCGTCCTCGAAATCGACCCCCAGGCCGACGTGACGAGCAAGCGCCACGCGCTCGACGACTACGGCATCGCCGTCCTCAACCGCGGCAACATCCTCGCCTCCGTCGAGGCCGACAACACCCTCTGCCTGTTCCTCATGCACACCGCCGCCTGGGGCACCACCCCCTGGGGGAAGGACCGCCTGCCCTTCTTCCTCGTGCCCGAGCACAAGTGCCACCTATTCCACTACGCCCTCTACCCCCATCGCGGCGACTGGCGGGCCGCGAAGACCTACCGCGCCGGCCACGAGTACAACAACCCCCTCCTCGCCGTACAGACGGCGCGCCGCAAAGGCCCTGTCCCCACCACACACAGCTACCTCCAGCTCGAAGGCGACAGCCTCGTCCTCTCCGCACTCAAGCCCGCCGGCAACCCGACCGCCGCCTTCGAGTCCAAGGGCCACGACCTCGCGCAGGCCGGCCTGCTCGTCCGCTGGTACGAGGCCGAGGGCAGGCCGTCCAAGGGCGCCGTCCGCTTCTACGAGCCGCTCGAGGCCGCGCGGGCCTGCAACCTGCTCGAAGAGCCAGGCGGCGAGCTCGAGCTCGCCGACGAGACCTCCGTCGCGGTCGCGTCCGAGGGCTTCGGCATCGACAGCGTGGCCATCGTGCCCAGGCCGCTGCGCAAGCCGCTCGCCAGCGGGAGCCTCGGCGCCGAGCGGGAGGCCGGCGCCGTCGTCCACGTCCGCCACTGGCAGCACAACACGGGCGCCGCGCCCCTCGGCTACAGCCCCGTGGCCGTCGTGCTGCGCGGTGACGTGCGGACCGGCATCCACATCGCCCAGGGCGGCGTGACCGTCAACACCCTCGAGCTCGGCATCGTCAACAACTACACCGACCGACCCGTCAAGGGCAAGGCCACCCTCCACGTGGCCGACGGCTGGCACACCGTCCCCGCCGAGGTGCCCTACGACATCGAGCCGGGCGGCCAGCAGGTCACCCCTGTGCTCCTCGCCTTCGACGACGGCCGCCGCGACGGCCTCGTCAAGGCGCGGCTCACCCACGGCGGGCAGGTCTATCAGGACGTCCTGCGGGTCGGCCGCGCGCCGTACATCGAGGCCAGGGTCCGCCGCTCGCGGGAGGCCCTCGCCGTCGAGCTGCACAATCCCGGGGTGGACCCGCTGGAGGGCTTCGCGGCGCTGGTCATGCCGCTGGAGAACTGGCCGCGGCGCTGCGTCGGCGCCTACTCGCTCGCCGAGGTCACCCCGCGCGAGCACCCCTTCGCCGTACCGCCCGGTGAGACGGTGACCGTGCACTTCGGCATCGCCGTGCGCGACGAGGAGGCCTACACCGAGCCGGACAGCGCCTGGGCCGTCCTCAAGGTCGCCTGCAACGGCTTCGTCGAGTACATCCCCGTGCCCGGCACCAGCATCGCGACCTGATCCACGAGGGGCGACGGTGGGCCTGCACACGGCCGCGGGCGCGCTGCCGGGGGAGGCGTCCCGGGCCAGCGCTACACGTAGACCATGTCGCCGGCTTCAAACGCCGCCCTGAGGGCCTCGATGGCGCGCGGGGACAGCCTCTATGGCGATGTCAGGTACCACAGGATCGCGTGCGTGTCGGCGAGTACGGCAGCCATCAGA
>CAZDNN010000540.1:0-4506 GCA_964506385.1 uncultured Planctomycetota bacterium | reverse complement strand
CTCGGCCTCGACGTACGTGATCCGGTGGACGATGCGGTCGTACCCGGCGCCGGCCCATTCGTTGCGGACGTGCTTGTCGTTGTCGGTGGGCGCGCGCCAGAGCTGGATCTGCGGGCCGCGTGCCAGCAGGGAAAGGCCCTGCCACTCCCACGACGCCATCATCCCCCTGTGGCGGTCGAAGACGATGCAGAACTCGTCGCCGGCGACGGCGATCTCCCCGTCGCTCTGCGTCACGGCGAGCGCAGGCACCGCCGCCATGGCGATCGCGGGCGCGGCAGGGGCTTCCACGGGGATCTGGAACTGGGCGAAGGCCACTTCGTAGCCCCGCGGAGCCCACAACGTGTCCGCCTTCTGCGCGAAGCTGAGGTCCAGCCACACCAGCGCGCCCGGCGGCAGCGCGGGCAGGCCGATGGGGACTTGGATCTCCATCGCCTCGCCGGCGCCGACGGCCAGCTCCGGCAGAGCGCCCTGGCCGACGACGCGGTCATCGACGCGCAGCGTCCACGTGCCCTCCAGGTCGTCGAGCGTCGCGAAGTCGCGGCGGTTGGCGATCCGCAGGGTGCCGCTGGTGAGGTCGATGGCCTCGACGTGCACGGGCTGGATGATGGTCTTGTATTCGGTCAGGCCGGTGTGCGGCTCGCGGTCGGGGAAGCAGAGGCCGTCGCAGCAGAAGTTCCCGTCGTTGGGCTGGTCGCCGAAGTCGCCGCCGTAGGCGAACCACTCGGCGCCGGCCTCTGTCCGCATCCGGATCCCGTGGTCGGCCCACTCCCAGATGCAGCCGCCGGCGAGCCGCGGGTGCTTGCGGATGACCTCCCAGTACTCCTTGAGGTTGCCCGGCCCCTGTCCCATGGCGTGGGCGTACTCGCAGAGGAAGAAGGCGCGGGGGTCGTCGGTCGCCCGGCCTCTCTCGTCGAGGCGCTCGACGCTGGTGTACATCTCGCTCTCGACGTCGTAGAGCTCGAGGGGGATCTCCCTGGGGTTCTGCTGGCGTGCGGCGCGGGCGGTGCCCTCGTAGTGGATGAGGCGTGTGGGGTCGGCCTTGCGGATCCAGCGTGCCATGGCGTCGTGATTCGCCCCGTAGCCCGACTCGTTGCCGAGGGACCACATGACGATGCAGGGGTGGTTCTTGTCGCGCTCGACCATGCGGACGGCGCGGTCGAGGTAGGCCGCTTCCCACTCGGGGTCGATGCTGAGCTGCTCGACGGGCCGGCAGCCGTGGGTCTCGAGGTCGGCCTCGTCGATCACATAGAGCCCGAAGCGGTCGCACAGGGCGTAGAAGCGCGGGTCGTTGGGGTAGTGGGAGGTGCGGACGGCATTGATGTTGTGCCGCTTCATCACCGTGACGTCGCGGATCATGGCGGCGAGGGACACGGCGTGGCCGAGGTCGGGGTCGGTGTCGTGGCGGTTGACGCCGCGGAACTTGATGGGCCGTCCGTTGACCAGCACCTGCTGGTCCTTGACCTCGATGGTGCGGAAGCCGATCTCGAAGCGCTCGACCTCGAGCACCGCGCCCTCGGCGTCCCGAAGCGTGAGCAGCAACTCGTAGAGACAGGGGGTTTCGGCCGTCCACTTGCGTGGGGACTCGACCCTGGCGGTCATCGTCACGGAGCGCTCGCGCTGGGGGGCGAGCTCGGGTGTGGCGCCGACACGCCGCTCCAGGACGAGGCGGCCGTCGGCATCGAGGAGCCTTGCTGTCACCGTGGAGGGGGCGGCCGGCTCGTCGCCGTAGTTGCGGACCGTCGCGCGGACCTGTAGCTTGGCGTGCTCGTAGGCATCGTCGAGCGGCGTGCGGACCCGGACGTCGCGGATGTGGACGGTCGGCGCCGCGAAGAGATAGACGTCGCGGAATATCCCGCTCAGCCGCCAGAAATCCTGATCCTCCAGATACGAGCCGTCGGACCACTGGAAGACCTGGACGGCCAACACGTTCTCCCCCGGCTGGAGAAGGGCAGTGACGTCGAACTCCGCGGGCAGGTGCGCCCCCTGGCTGTAGCCGACCATCTCGCCGTTGAGCCAGACGGAGAAGGCCGAGTTCACGCCGTCGAAATGGAGGAACACCCGCCGGCCCGCCCAGCCCTCGGGCAGGGCGAAGGTCCGGCGATAGCAGCCCACGGGGTTCTCGTCAGGCACGAAGGGCGGATCGACGGGGAAGGGATACCGCACGTTCGAGTAGTCCGGCCTGCCGTAGCCGTGCATCTGCCAGTTGCTCGGCACGGGCAGCGCGTCCCAGCCGGCGACATCGAAGCTCGGCTGCTCGAAGCCCTCGGGCACGGCGGCGGGCGACTCCGCGTAGCAGAAGTCCCACGTCCCGCTCAGCAGCTTGAACCACTGGCTGGACGCCCGCTCGCCGGTCCGCGCGCTCGCCTCGTCGGGGTAGGGGAGCAGGGTGGCGTGGGCGGGCTCGCGGTTGCGCTGGAGCAGGTGGTGGTTCTGCCAGTCGGGGGCGGCTGACTGCATCTTGGCCATCGTGGATCCTCTTCTGTCGCGCGTGAGGGATCGGCGGGCCGATCGGCCGGTGAGGCGCCCATTATCCACTTTCGAGGCCCCCTGTCCAACACGGCGGGTTGCGCGCGGTCGGCCTCGCCGGCATCATAGGCGCCTGGTGGTGACGAACGAGGCAACTCAAGGAGCAGCATCGTGGCCGAGGCACCCGACCGACTGGCCGAGCAGGTCCGCTTCATCGTCGAGATCGACAAGCTCAAGCACGTCCTGCGCCAGACGTGGCTGACGGACGGTTCGCGGCGCGAGAACGACGCCGAGCATTCCTGGCACATGGCCCTCATGGCCGTCCTGCTCCGCGAGTATGCCGACGAGCCCGGCCTCGATCTGTTCCGCGTCCTCACGATGCTCCTCGTGCACGACCTGGTCGAGATCGATGCCGGCGACACGTTTGCGTACGACGAGGCGGGACACGGGGACAAGGCAGAGCGGGAGCGGCGCGCCGCAGACCGCCTCTTCCGGCTGCTGCCGTCCGACCAGGGGCGGGAGCTGCGCGCGCTGTGGGACGAGTTCGAGGCCCGCGAGACGCCGGAGGCCCGCTACGCCGCGGCGCTGGACCGCCTCCAGCCCCTCCTGCTCCACATGCCGACTGAGGGGAAATGCTGGCGCAGCCATGGGGTCACGGCCGACCAGGTGCTCGAGCGCTGCTCGCCCATCGGCGACAGCTCGTCCGCCCTCTGGGCCTACGCGCAGCGCCTCATCCGCGAGGCCGTCGAGAGGGGCTACCTAGCTCCCGCGCCCGAGTGATGCGGGCTAGCGGCCGGCCGTCATGGCCTCCTGGAGCCTGAGGATCTGGCGGGCGATGAGCCAGCGGTGGCGGTCGAAGAGGGCGGGGTCCCAGAGGCCGTCGTACTTGTACTTCTCCTGCACCTGGATGGCGTCCCACACGTATTGGAGCTCGGCCTGGGCCTCATCGGCGAGCTTCGTGAGGCCCGCCTCGCGGGCGCGGGCGATGGTGCGCTCGAGGGTGGTGATGTAGCGGCCGTCGTCGATGCCCTCGCGATAGGCCTCCCAGAGCATCACGGGGATGGGGCTGCCGTCGTCGTCGGTGCGGTTGAAGAAGTCCATGTAGCCGCCGTCGAGGTAGTTCCACGGGTCGCTCACGACGCTCTGGTAGATCCACGGGGTGAGGGCGCGGAAGCCGCTGCGCCAGAAGCCGAAGCCGTAGGTCATCCTGGCTCCCGCGACGGGGGTGTGGTCGTTCTCCCCTGCGATGTGGTTGGGGTAGCACCAGTATTCGACGCCGCGGGCCTTCATGTCGGCGAGGATCTGCTCGCGAGGGAAGGTGAAAGGCTGGCAGCACCACACGTCGACCACCGGCCTGAGCGGAGCGAACGCCTCGTGAGCAGGGTCGGCCGTCACGTAAGTGCGGACGCCCTCGACCCGCTTGATGGCCTTCATCACCTCGACCATGAACTTGACCGACAGCTCCGACCGCGACGGCTCGTCGATGGGGTAGTAGAGCAGCTCGGGCCACTGGCGGCGCCGCCTTTCCGTCTCTATGGCCTGGACGCAGGCCGTGAGGTCGTCGAAGAAGCCCTTCGGCGGCATCTTGAGCAGCCGCAGGTGCGAGCCCATCGAGGCCTTCATGTACTTGTGGTAGATGTGGCTCGTCGGGATGTGGCAGATGACGGGCTTCGTGAGCCCGTGGCGGCGGCACAGATCGAGCTTCGCGCCCAAGTGGTCGAAGTCGAGCTGCCAGTTGCCCTTCTCATCCATCCTGCCGCCGATGCCGCTCACGATGGCATTGAGCCCATGCGCCGCCATATCGGCCGCCTCGAGCTCCGCCTTCCGCCGCCACCACCGCCGCGAGAAGCTGTCGGGCGCGCGTCGGGCCATGTCGTAGGGATGGCGGTAGTACGTCCCATAGACGAGTGAGAGGTCCTTCTGGAGCTTGATGGGGAGGACGCGGAGGACGAGGGGCACGCGCGCCGCCTCACGGCGGATGTCGAAACCGCCGACCGGATCGCGGTCGGCGACGAGCACCGTGGCCTCGCCCCTGTAGAT
>CAZDNN010000539.1:0-4514 GCA_964506385.1 uncultured Planctomycetota bacterium | reverse complement strand
ACGAGATCGGCATCCGCCACGTCTTCCTCGCCGCCAACAAGATCCGATCGCCTCACGACCTCGAGCGGCTGCGGGGGAGCTTGCCCGAGGGCGTGCCTCTGCTGGGAGCCATCAGCTTCGACCCCGAGCTGATGACCGCCGACCTCGAGGGCCGGCCCGTCGGCGAGGGCGACGGGAAGCTGCTCGACGAGGTCCGGGCCATTCGCGCCCGTCTCATGGACGCACTCGCACAAGGGAGCACCGGATGAGCAAGCCGGGCATGCTGGTCATCAACGTCGAACGCTGCATCGGCTGCGGGCGCTGCAAGCTCGAATGCGCCGTGGCCCACTCGGAGTCCAGGGAACTGGTCAAGGCGATACACGAGACGCCGCGGCCGAAGGCCCGGGTGACGGTGGAGGCGGTGGGGCAGTACTCTGCGCCGCTCCAGTGCCGCCACTGCGAGGATGCGCCCTGCGTGGCCGTGTGCCCGAGCGGCGCGCTGAAGAAGGAGCCCGACGGCCCTGTCCTCTTCGAGCGCGAGCTGTGCATCGGCTGCAAGCAGTGCATTCTGGCCTGTCCCTTCGGCGCGATCACGATGGACCGCGACGGCAAGCACGTGCTCAAGTGCGACCTGTGCGTCAGCCGCCTCGAGCTCGGCGAGGAGCCCGCGTGCGCCGCCGCCTGCCACACAGGCGCCCTGACCTACAAGACCGCCGAGGAGGTGGCGGCCGAGAAGCGCCAGAAAACCCTCCGCGAGTATCTGGTGACGCTCCACAAGGACACCGCATGATGCCTTTGACCACCGAGGACCGCACCACGCTCGACAGCATCCTGGAGCGCAACGGGCGCAACCCCGATACGCTCATCCAGATGCTCCAGGACGTGCAGGCGGAGGTCACCTACCTGCCCGAGGACCACCTCCGCTACATCTCCGACCAGCTCGCCGTGCCCATCACGCGGGTGTTCCACGTCGCCACCTTCTACAAGGCCTTCAGCCTGCGGCCCCGCGGCAAGCACGTGATCACCATCTGCCGCGGCACCGCCTGCCACGTGCGCGGGTCCCAGCAACTCGTCGAGACGGTGGAGCGCGAGCTCGGCCTCCGCGACGGGGAGACCACCGAGGACCTGCTCTTCACGCTCGAGTGCGTCAACTGCCTGGGCGCCTGTGCGCTGGCCCCCGTCGTGGTCATCGACCAGACCTACTACGAGAAGGTCACGTCCGACCGCCTCCTCCACCTCATCGACGAGTACCGCAACGGCGGGCCGCCGCGCGACGCGCAGGCCGAGGCCGCCGACGAGCCCGCTCCCGACGCGCAGGCCCAGGCCCCGCCCGCCCCTGAGCCATCGCCCGCCCAGGCGGCGCCAGCTCCCGAGCCGACGCCCCAGGAGCCCGAGCAGACCGGGCCGAGCAGGCGCGAGCTGCGCCGCCGCACGCGCAAGCAGAAACGCCAAGCGAAGAGGGCGAAGGCAAAGAAGCCCAAGAAGCCCAGGAAGGCCGGCAAGCCCAAGAAGAAGAAGCAATCCTGAGTCCAGCCGCGACGGCTCGGCTCCACCGAGGCCCGAACGACGATGCCGAAACTGACCAGCACCGCGGAACTTGAGCAGCTTCACGGGGAGCTAGCCGCCCAGCGGCAGAGCGTCGCGACGTCCATCAGTCTGTGCGGCGGCACCGGCTGCCTCGCCACGGGCAGCGGCAGGGTCGGCCAGGCCTTCCGCCAGGAGCTCGACCGGCGCGGGCTCGACGGCCAGGTCCAGTTCCGCATCACCGGCTGCCGCGGCTTCTGCGAGTGCGGCCCCATCGTCGAGATCCGGCCCCAGGGGCACTTCTACGAGCACGTCCAGCCCACGGACGTGCCCGAGATCCTCGACGCCCTCGCCGAGGGGAAGGCGGTGGAGCGCCTGCTCTGGCAGCACCCCGAGACCGGGGAGCGGGCCCCCACCGCCGAGGCCATCCCCTTCTACCAGAAGCAGCAGCGCCTGGTCTTCCGCCACAGCGGCCTGGTGGACCCGACCGACATCCGCGACTACATCGCCCTGGGCGGCTACCAGCCGCTGGCCAAGGTGCTGAGCTCGATGATGCCCGAGCAGGTGATCGACGAGATCGAGCGCGCGGGCCTGCGGGGCCGCGGCGGCGGCGGCTTCCCTGCCGGGCGCAAGTGGCGGTCGACCCGCGAGGCCCACGCCGAGGTCAAGTACATCATCTGCAACGCCGACGAGGGCGACCCGGGCGCGTTCATGGACCGGAGCCTCCTCGAGGGCGACCCCCACGCTGTGGTCGAGGGGATGGTCATCGGGGCGTACGCCATCGGTGCCGTCGTCGGCTACGTGTATGTCCGCAACGAGTATCCCCTCGCGGTCAAGAACCTCGCGGTCGCCCTGGAGCAGGCGCGCGACTACGGCTTCCTGGGCCGCGACATCCTGGGCTCGTCGATGGACTTCGACATCCACATCAGCCGGGGCGGCGGGGCCTTCGTGTGCGGGGAGTCCAGTGCGCTCATTGCCAGCCTCGAAGGCAAGGTCGGCGAGCCGCGGGCCAAGCACGTCCACATGGCCGAGAGCGGCCTCCACGAGCGGCCCACCGACCTCAACAACGTCGAGACGTGGGCCAATGTGCCGCTGATCATCGAGCGCGGCGCCGAGTGGTTCGCCAGCATCGGCACGGAGAAGAGCAAGGGCACCAAGGTCTTCTCGCTCGTCGGCAAGATCAACAACACGGGCCTCGTCGAGGTGCCGATGGGCATCACGCTGCGCGAGATGGTCTATGAGATCGGCGGCGGCATCCCGGGGGGCAAGAAGTTCAAGGCCGTGCAGACCGGCGGCCCGTCGGGCGGCTGCCTGCCTGCGTCGGCGCTGGACCTGCCCGTGGACTTCGACAGCCTGACCGAGGCGGGCTCGATGATGGGCTCGGGCGGCATGATCGTCGTGGACGAGGACACCTGCATGGTGGACTTGGCCAAGTACTTCACCGAGTTCCTCGTCGGCGAGTCCTGCGGCAAGTGCACCCCCTGCCGCGAGGGCCTCCGCCAGGCCCTCGCCATCCTCACCGACATCACCGAGGGGCGGGGCACGGACGAGAGCATTGAGCTGCTCGAGGACATTTGCGCGGCGCTCGAGGATTCCGCCTTGTGCGCCCTCGGCACCACCGCCGGCAACCCGATCATGTCCACCATTCGCTACTTTCGCGACGAGTACCTCGCCCACGTGCGCGAGAGGCGCTGCCCGGCCCACGCGTGCCGGGCGCTGATCCACTATGAGATCGACGCCGAGGCGTGCATCGCCTGCGGCAAGTGCCGCAAGGTCTGCCCCGCTGACGCCATCGAGGGCGCCAAGAAGACGCCCCACAAGATCATCCAGGACCGCTGCGTCAAGTGTGGCGCCTGCCTCGAGAATTGCCCTGTCGATGCCATCTCGGTGAGCTAGCTGCCCGGAGACGAACCCCAATGCCCGACCAGACGGTCACCTTCACCCTCGACGGCAAAGAGGTCACGTGCCACAAGGACGAGATGCTGCTCCACGTGGCGCGCCGCGAGGGCGCCTACATCCCGACGCTGTGCTCGCACGGGGCGCTGCCCGAGTACGGCGCCTGCCGCGTGTGCGTGGTCGAGGTCATCCGCAAGGGCTGGCCGCGGATCACCGCGGCGTGCACCTATCCCGTGCGCGAGCCCATCGAGGTGAAGACGCGCTCCGAGCGGGTGCTCCGCGCCCGGCGGGTCAACATCGAGCTGCTCCTGGCCCGCTGTCCCGACAACGAGAAGCTCCGCGAGTTCGCCCGCCGCCACGGCGTCGAGGGCACGCGCTTCCAGACCCTCGACGAGCCGACGGACTGCATCCTGTGCGGGCTGTGCGTCCGCGCCTGTGCCCAGGCCCGCGGCGAGGAGGCCGCCATCGGCTTCTACGGCCGCGGCGGCTTTCGCCAGGTCGGCACCCCCTTCCTCAAGGACCTCGACCTGTGCACGGGGTGCGGGAGCTGCGCCGCGGTGTGTCCCACGGGCGCCATCCGCATCAGCGACGAGGGCGGCGAGCGGTACCTGGAGTTCTGGAACACCCGCGTCAAGCTGGTCCAGTGCGCCGAGTGCGGCAAGTACTTCGCACCCGGGAAGCTGCTGGACGAGGTTCGAGAGAAGGTGCCGGCCATCGAGGACGAGTTGCTGAGCCTGTGCCCCGAATGCCGGCCGAGAGTGTACGCCCGGCGCATGTTCGTCGGCAAGGTCAAAGTGCAAGGAGAAGGTTGATGGCGGAACACGCGAAGAACTCCAGCGGCGGGAACGGGCTGAGCGTCGACCCAACCGTTGCTCCGCTCTACGAGAAGGCCCAGGCGGATGGCGTGGAGACCGCCTGGGATCGGCTGGCGCTCCAGCAGCCGCAGTGCGGCTACGGGCGGCTGGGCTTGTGTTGCCGCAACTGCTTCATGGGCCCGTGCAACATCGACCCGTTCGGCGACGGCCCGAGCAAAGGGGTGTGTGGGGCGACGGCTGACACGATCGTCGCGCGCAACTTCATCCGCATGACCGCCGGCGGCGCGGCCGCGCACTCCG
>CAZDNN010000538.1:0-4525 GCA_964506385.1 uncultured Planctomycetota bacterium | reverse complement strand
TCATCCCGCAAACGATCCTGCTTCCGGCTTGACAGGCTTGCTCATAGATGCGCAATTGCGCAAATCCGGAACATCTGTCATGATCACCTCACACTCTCAGCCCTATGCTCACAGGGCACCCCTATACCCTTCTGGAGGCCATGCACACATGGAAGCGAAAGAGGCTGGCTGGCTCCTTCGGGCCTTCGGCGATGGCACGCGCCTGCGCATCATCGCCCTGCTCACCCATCGGCCCCACCGCGTTAGCGAGCTCGCGCGTGCGCTCCGCCGCCCGATGCCCGCCGTCACCCGACATCTGCGCTACCTGCACGCGCGGGGACTCGTCGAGTGGCAGACCGTGGACGGTGGAGTGCTGTACCGCCTCACCCCATCGGGCAACCCGTTGAAGGAGGCCGTGCTGGCCGCGCTGCAACGCCGCCTCGACCTGCTCGATGAGGTCCCCAGGGATCGTGCGCGGGCCACCACCCAGCGGCCGACCCGGGGCCGCTAGTCCGCGTGCGGCTCCCCTCATGGGCGCAGGCTCTTGGCGACGCGCCCCGGCCATGGGAGGGAGTCTGCCCGGGCAAGTCGGGACACCGGGTGGACTCTGGGGTGGGAGAAACGAAGCGCTGAGGTACTTCTGATTGGCGCAGTTGCGCAGAGCTGAAAGGACCGCGCCTGCCCCCCGTGGCCTCATGCGACCACGGCGCCACGCCGGCAATGTGCCCAGAGCTGTCGCCAGCAGGCAGGAAGTGTGACGCCGTCGCGAGGCTGGAGCGTGGAGCGTGATGTATTCCGGATTTGCGCAATTGCGCAAATCCGGAATAGTAGGCCCGCCGCAAACGCTCCGCCGCGGATCCCGCAGGGCGTCTTCCTGTTGCCCCAGGACACGCACGTCGTGCTGCTGCGCTCCTTACCCCTTCACCGCGCCGGCCGTGAGGCCGCTGATGAACTCTCTCTGAAGGATCAGGAAGAGGACGACGACGGGCAGGATGGAGAGCAGGGTGCCGGCCATCAGGACGCCATACTGCTGGCTGTAGAGGCCGACGGCCTGAGTGAGGGCGATGGGGAGGGTGAAGCGCTCCTTGGTGTGGAGCACGATCTGGGGCCACAGGAAGCTGTTCCACGTGGCCATGAACGAGATGAGACAGAAGGCACCGATCATCGGACGCGAGACGGGCAAGGCGACGTTCCAGTAGAGGCCGAACTCGCTGCATCCGTCGATCCGTCCCGCCTCGAGCAGGTCGTCAGGGATCTGGAGCATCGACTGGCGGAAGAGGAACATCCCGAACACGCTGACGCACCCCGGCACGATCAGGCCCAGATACGAGTCCATGAAGCCCACCCGATAGATGAGCTCGTAGAGCGGGGCGAGCATCACCTGCCCCGGGATCATCATCGTCGCCAGCATCAGCACCATGATGGGCTTCTTGAAGCGGAACTCGTATTTCGCCAGCGCGAAGCCGCCCAGCGACGAGAAGAAGAGCTGGATCATCACCGTCACGCAGGCCACGAAGAAGCTGTTCATCAGGAACCGCAGGAAGGGGATCTGGGTGAACAGGTCCGCGAAGTTCTGCACCGACAGACGGCCTGGCGGCGGGAAGAAGAGGTAGGACCACAACTCGGTGGGCTTCTTCAGGCACGCGGCGACGAGCCACACGAGCGGCGTGAGCATGACGATGCCCACGACGGTCAGCGCGACGTAGAGCAGGATGCGCGGGAGTCGCCGCAGCATGTCAGTCCCCCCGCTTCCAGGCGCCGGTGAGCTTCATCTGAATCAGCGACACCACGAGCACGCCGAGGGCCAGGGTCCAGCCGATGGCGGACGCATAGCCCAGGTCGCCCGTCTCGAAGCCGTTCTGGTAGAGGTACATGACGACGGTCAGCCCCGCGTTCTCGGGGCCGCCGCCGTTTCCGAGCATCAGGTAGGGCAACTCGAAGAGCTTGAACGAGCCGATCGTGCTGAGCACCACGACGAACACCGCCACGGGCCTGATGCTGGGCAGCGTGACGTGCAGGAACTGCTGCCAGGCGTTCGCCCCATCGACCTTCGCCGCGTCGTAGAGATTCTGGTCCACCGCCTGGAGCGCGGCGAGGAAGTAGATCATGTTGAAGCCCACGTACATCCACAGCGACGTCACCACGAGCGCCGGCATCACCAGGCTCGCGTTCCCCAGCCACTTGGTGTCGGGGTTGAGGCCGACGAGAACGTGGAGCACGCGGTTGAGCAGTCCGAACTGCGGCTGGAAGATGACCGTGAAGAGGACGGCGACGAAGACCATGCCGACCAGACGCGGGGAGAAGAAGACGAGGCGGAAGAAGTTACGGCCCCCCAGCCAGCGCTTGTTGAGCAGCAGCGCGAGGCCGAGGCTGAGCGGAAGCTGGAGGAAGACGGAGAAGCAGGCGAAGGTCGCCGTGTTGCGGACCGCCTTGAGGAAGTCCGGGTCGGAGATGAGGAAGGCGAAGTTGCCGAGGCCCACGAAGACGCGGCTCTTGGGCCCGCTCGTGATGTAGAAGGACAACACGAGGCTCTTGACGAGCGGATAGAGGCCGAAGGCGCAGAAGACGATGATGAAGGGCGCGACGAAGAAGTACGGCGCGTAGCGGTGCTGCCACTGGAAGAGCTTGCGGCTGCGGAACATCAGAACGGATTCCGTTTCATCTGCGTGCGCACGTAGTCGGCGGCTTCCTTGAGCCTGGTGCGGACAAATGCCTCGAAGCCGTCGTCGCCGTGCCTGCGGTAGTAGGCGGCGCTCGCGGAGACGACCTCGCCCATCTTGCCCTTCGCCAGGCCGATGAAGGGGCTGGTGTACTGGGGCGGCACATCCTCGGCCAGCTCGGCGTAGAGCCGGCCGATGGGCTGTCCCGACCAGTAGGGCCGCGGCTCGTCGAAAGCGGGCAGCGTCCAGGCGTCCTTGAGCGGCGGCAGGATATTGAGCTCGCGGAAGCGCACGGCGAGGTCCTCGGGGTTGAGATAGAGGTGCTCGGCGAGCTGGTAGGCGAGCGCCTTGTTCTGGCACTTCTTCGTGATGCCGAGCATGGTGCCGCCCCAGGTGGAGGTCCGCCGACCGCCCTTCCTGGCGGCAGGCAGGGGCATCAGCGCCATCTTGCCGTGCATCGAGCCGATGTGGGTCTCGACGCCCTTGCTCCGCCAGTCAGGGCAGATGAACGACAACAGGATGCCTTCCTCGATGGCCTTGGTGAAGACGTCGCGGCCGCCGATGTCGTTCCCGATCAGGTGCTCGCCGGCGACCAGCGGGATGTACCACGTGACGGTCTCGGCGGCGACCTCATTGTCCATGATGAGCGTGCCGTCGGCGTCGAAGTACCCGCCGTCGCGCTGGAAGAGCAGGACTTCGAGTCCCGAGGCGTTGTTGTCGGAGAGCTGGATCATGTACCGCTTGCCAGGCACGGTGACGCGGCGGCCCTCGCGGATGAAGTCGTCCCAGGTCTCGAGCCTGGCGGGATCGATGCCAAGCTCCTCGAACTTCTCGCGGTTGTAGGCGAGCATGACGGGATGGACGTCGTGGGGCAGGCCGAAGATCTTGCCCTTGGCCATGTAGGGGGCGAAGCGGGTCTTCACGATGCGCTCGTAGTAGCCCGTCTCCTTGAGCCAGGGTGTCCAGTCGATGAAGCCGAGGTCGTCGAGGTTGCCTCGGAAGAAGGTGCCTGCCGAGCTGATCTCGACCTCCACGAGGTCGGGCACGTCGAGGTCGGCCCAGAAGGCGGCCCGCAGGCGGCTCGTCACGGCCACGCCGGCGACGAGCTGCACGTCTACCTCCTTCCCGGGGTGCTTCTCCTCGAAGGACGGCACGGCCTTCTGGTAGGCGGTGGCGTGGATGTTGGCGAAGGTCCAGAGGGTGAGGGCCGCTGCCTTCTTCGAGACGGGATGGACGACGAGCCAGAGCGCCGCGGTGATGCCGAGGACGAAGATGAGGAACGGCGCGAGACCGAAGGGGAAGACGTCGATGGCCTCCCGCAGCCGGCCGAGGGGCCCGCCGTTGCGTCCTGCCTGCGCCACCTACCCGCTCCCCTCGATCATCGACAGGGGGACTTGAAATCGCCGCTGGCCTCTGGTTGACTATAGGACCAGTGACGGCAGGTCACGCCTCATAGGATAGCAGATCGAGGCGACAAGGGCTATGTCTTCACCTGCCCGAAGTGCCTGGAAGTGAAGGCTGTCGGGCAGCAGTTCTGAATGGGCGAGCATCCCCGCGTGGCAGACATTCGGCCGGCGCGGCTCAGAGGGAGCTTCGCCCTCCCAGTGCCTCACAGCGTGAGAGGCCGGAAACACTGGCAACCATGCAGATGGAGCGGGAGACATGGCAGACAAGCTGAGAGTCGTCCTGGCGGGCTGCGGCGGGATGAGCAACGCCTGGCTGCGCATCGCCAACGAGCTGCCCGATGTCGAGATGGTCGGGCTGGTGGACATCCGCGAGGAGGCCGCGTGGGAGCGCGCCGAGAAGTTCGGACTGACCCAGGAGTTCGTCGGCACCGACCTGGTCAAGGCGCTCGACGAGACGGCACCCGACGTGGTGTTCGACTG
>CAZDNN010000537.1:0-4525 GCA_964506385.1 uncultured Planctomycetota bacterium | reverse complement strand
CGGCGAAGGTCTCCTGGGTCGCGCAGGGCCTCTAGAGGCCCTAGGATTGGCTCTATGCGTGTCGGATATTTCGGACATATAAGTGTATATGCGTGAATGCCTTACAGACTCGCCTCTCGACCGATCGAGGGCCAAATCGACGTAAGTCAAGGTTCTTATCCAGCGGTCAGCCCCCACGCTTGGCGCCGCTCATGCCCAGGACGCTACGGCGCAGCGGTGTTGAATCTCATCCGAGGAGACCGTACAATCGTCGCCCATGGGTCACGCAGGGGATAGCAGGACGTTCATCGAGGCGCGCGGGCTGTGCCGGGAGTACCGCGTCGGGCCATCCAAGGTCCACGCGCTGGACGGTCTGGACCTGGATGTGCGGCGGGGCGAGGTCCTCGCGGTGCTGGGGGTCAGCGGCTCGGGGAAATCGACGCTGCTCCATCTGCTCGGCGGCCTCGATACGCCGACCTCGGGCAGCGTGCTCGTGGACGGCCGCGACCTCGCCACCTTCACGTCCCGCGAGCGCACGGTCTACCGGCGGACGGTGGTGGGTTTCGTCTTCCAGTCGTACTACCTGGTGCCGAGTCTGACGGCGGCGGAGAACATCGCGCTGGCGCTGACTTTCCAGGGCACGGTCGGCGCCGAGCGGCGTCGGCAGGCGGCCGAGGCGCTCCGCCGCGTGGGCCTCGAAGCGCGCGCGGGACACCGCCCGAGCCAGCTCAGCGGCGGCGAGCAGCAGCGGGTGGCGCTCGCCCGGGCCATCGTCCACGCCCCGCCCCTGCTGCTGGCCGATGAGCCGACGGGCAATCTCGACCGCTCGACGGCCGAGGACGTCATGGCGCTGGTCCGCGAGATTCACCACGACCTCGGGGCGACCGTGGTCCTGGTCACCCACGACCAGGAGATGGCGTCGCGCGTGGCCGACCGCATCGTGCACCTGCGCGACGGGCGGCTCACCAAAGAGGAAGGGGCTGCGCCGTGAGGGCCTGGCACATCATGCTGCTGGCGCTCGGGGGGCTGCGCCGCACGCGCTTGCGCGTGGGGCTGACGGCTCTGGGCGTGACGATCGCGAGCGGCGCGTTGGTGTCGATGGTCGCCTTCGCCCTGGGCATCCAGGCACAGGCGGAGGCCCCCTTCAAGGCGCTCGGGCTGATCAACGTGATCCGCATCTCGCCCGAGAAGGGCGACGACGCGGCCGCCCTCGACGATGAGGCGCTGGCGCGGATAGAGGCGCTGCCGGGCGTCGAGGTCGCCTACCCCGAGTTCCGCGTCCGCGGGATCGAGATCGCCCGCGGCGAGCAGAAGGCCAAGGTCATGGCCGTCGGGGTGCCGCGCCAGGTGCCGCTCATCGGGACCGCCGACGACCTGATCGTCGCCGGCGAGTACTTCACCCCAGGCGACGCGCCCGAGGCCCTCCTCGCCGTGCCGCTCGCCCGCGAGCTGGGCTTCGAGACGCCCGAGGCCGCCGTCGGCACGACCGTGGACCTCAATGCCTCGGGCCTGGCGCCCGGCGATGCGGAGACCTTCACCTTCACGCGCAAGGACCTCACGGTCACCATCGCCGGCGTCTACACCCTGCCGTCGATGATGCCGGGGCGGATGGGCCGCGTGGTCCTGCTGCCCGTGGACGTGATGAAGGACATACCGGGCATCCGCGCCGCGCCCGCCCTCGACCGCCTGAGGGACGGCCGCGGGGGCGCCGGCGCAGGCTACGCGAAGGCCACTGTCCGCGTCCACCGCCACACCGACCTGGCGCCCGTCGAGGAGGCGATCCAGGCGATGGGCTTCCGCACCAGGACGCTGCTGAGCCGGCTGGAGAAGATGCGGACCTTCTTCGTGGTCGTCGACGTGCTGCTCGCCGCGGTCGGCACGGTGGCGCTTGTGGTCGCGGGGCTCGGCATCATCAACACCCTGCTGATCTCCGTGCTCGAGCGCTACCAGGAGATCGGCATCTGCAAGGCCATCGGCGCGTCCGACGGCGACCTCGTCGTGCTGTTCCTGACCGAGGCTGGGATCATCGGGCTGCTGGGCGGGGTCGGCGGGATCGTGCTGGGCCGCGCCGCCTCGTGGCTGCTGGAGCTGGCGGTCAACGCCTACGCCCGCAGCCAGGGGCTGACGACCCACCTCGACCTGTTCGCCTTCCCGCTCTGGCTGCTGGCGGCCACGGCGCTCTTCTCGGTGGTCGTCAGCGTCCTGGCAGGGGTCTACCCGGCCTTCCGCGCGGCGCGCGTCGATCCCATCCAGGCCCTGCGGCGGGAGTGACCACCGCGCCCAGCCATCGCCAGCTCCACCCGCAGCAGGACACGGTAGAGAGGACCTGACGCGCCCCCGGCTTGCCGGTGTTATTCTTCCACCGATCCGACCACTTCGGCCAAGTGGTAGAGTACTTCGCTTTCCGCCAGATACTGCCTGTTGCGGAAAGCGGCTGCGCAGGAGCCTCGCCCTCCCATCCCAGGGACTCCGCACCAGGAACCAGATGAACCAGATACCGCCGCCGTCGCGACTCGGAGCCTGTACCAGACCACTCCCCATTGGTGTTGCCCTGAAGTGGCCGCGGCGGGCTTCGCCCGACGCCGCTGAATCGCCTGCCGCGCGAGAGCTTCGTTGCTCTTGACGGGGGGCGCCTGCCCTGCGGACCGTCGGGCTTGCCCGGCCGCCGCTGTGGCCTGCGGCCAGCGTTCTGCGAAGGTCATGTCATCGTCGGAGGGCTGGGGGTGCGGCTGGCGGCGCGTCGGGGAGAGCGCGTGTTGACTTCGCGGCGTCCGCCCAGTACCCTGCTCTCAGCAGGACGGCGGAGCCACGGGCCTGCGCGGAACGCTGCGCCTGTCACGGACGGATGCTTGGACCATTGGGCGAAGGAGCAGGATGATGGGCGTCTATCGCTGTGCGATCGCGGCGGCTCTGATGGTGTGCCTGGCCGGCCTGGCCGGCGGGGCCGCCGACCCGAATGCGCTGACCGACGAGGAGAGGCAGGCGGGCTTCGAGCTGCTCTTCAACGGACGCGACCTCGAGGGCTGGCAGCACAAGGGCAACTGGACCGTCGAGGACGGCGCCATCACCCGCACAGGACGCGGCGGCAGCCTGACGTATCGCGTGAAGAAGGTCCCCGACGACTTCGAGCTGCGCTTCCAGTGGAAGGTCGCCGAGGGCAGCAACAGCGGCGTCTACTACCGCCCCGGCCAGTACGAGTACCAGATCCTCGACAACAGGAAGCACAAGGACGGCCGGAACCCGCGCACGAGCGCCGCGTCGCTCTACTTCTGCATGGCGCCCTCGAAGGACGCGACGCGGCCGGCCGGGCAGTGGAACACGGGCCGCATCGTGTGCAAGGGCACGGTCATCCAGCACTGGCTGAACGGCGGGAAGGTCATCGGCTTCGACTACGCGGACGCGAAGTGGGCCGCGAACGTCGAGATGCTCCGCCAGCGCGGCGCCGACCTCAAGGCACGCGGCGGCTCGCTCTCGCTCCAGGACCACGGCGACCCCGTCTGGTATCGCGGCATCAAGCTCCGCACACTCGGCCCCGACGCGACGCTGGACCGCACGCCCGTCGCGCCCCAGGAGATCCCCGCCGACGTCCTCGCCGCGGAGCGCGCGAAGCTCGAAGCCATCCTCAAGAGGCGCGCCAAGGCGAAGAAGCGCTGAACACTGACCGACACGGTGAACCCTATCAGGAGGCCAGGATCATGACCCGAACGACGCTCGTGGCGGTGGGGCTCGCCCTCCTCCTCATCGTCCCGGCCGCAAAGGCTGCCGAGAAGGCGGAAGCGGAGGGGACGTGGATCCAGCTCTTCAACGGCAAGGACATGACGGGCTGGACCCCCAAGTTCAAAGGCCACGCCCTGGGCGAGAACTACAAGAACACCTTCCGCGTCGAGGACGGGGTGCTGAAGGTCTGCTACGACCAGTACGACAGCTTCGGCGGGGCCTTCGGCCACCTCTTCTACGCCAAGCCCTTCAAGAACTACCGGCTCCGCGTCGAGTACCGCTTCGTCGGCGACCAGGTCAAGGGCGGGCCGGGCTGGGCCTTCCGCAACAACGGCATCATGATCCACGGCCAGGCACCCGAGACGATGCGCAAGGACCAGAGCTTCCCCGTCTCCATCGAGGTCCAGCTCCTCGGCGGGCGCGGCACGGGCAAGCGGTCCACCCTCAACCTCTGCACCCCAGGCACGAACGTGGTGATGGACGGCAAGCTCGTCACCCGCCACGTCATCAACTCCACGTCGAAGACCTACCACGGCGACCAGTGGGTCATCGGCGAGGTCGAGGTGCGCGGCAACACGATCAAGCACATCATCGGCGGCGAGACGGTGCTGTCCTACACCGACCCCCAGCTCGACCCCCGCGACGGCGACGCCAAGAAGCTGATCGAGGGCGGCCAGGACAAGATGCTGACCGGCGGCACCATCTCGATCCAGGCCGAGAGCCACCCAACGGAATTCCGAAAGATCGAGCTTCTGGAGCTGAAGGACTGACTGCGGGCCGGCGTTCGAAGGCCGACGGAAAATCGCAGCGCCTTGGGGTTTCTTGTCCA
>CAZDNN010000536.1:0-4527 GCA_964506385.1 uncultured Planctomycetota bacterium | reverse complement strand
GGGTATGTGCGTGGGGATGGTGAAGCGGTAGGTGAACCCGGTGGCCCAGCTCCGCCACCCCCAGTCGGCGATGGGCCGTCGCCAGAGCTCGAAGCCGTTGAAGGCGTCGCGTGCGACCAGCGCCCATTCGTCGGGCGCGCTGCCGTCCATGCTGGCTGGCGCCTCGTCCACGATGGTGAAGAGCCGGCCCTTCGCGGAGACGATGGCGCTGACACTGGGCACGGTGTTGTGATGGCGCGACCACAGCGGCGCGGCGATCCACTGGAACCGCCTCGGCGGCCCGGCCACCGTGTCCTGCGCCACGGCGTTGCCGTCGGGGCCGTGCAGCCAGTGGGTCCACTCGTCGATCGTGTCGGGCCACGGCTTGGCGGTCGTGACCCACCGCCCGCCGCGCTTCACGCAGGCCACCCCGTGCGGGACGAGCACCCGCAGCACCTCGTCCATCCCGACCCCGCCCAGGTCGTCCGAGACCAGCAGGTTGACCATCTGCTCGGCATAGGGGAGCCTGTCGCCGGCGACGCGATCGATCCACACGTGGGCTGCCAGCCGCTTCTGGCGGACGTGCTCCCGGGCCTTGGCGACATTGGCGGGGTCGGGGTCGAGGCCGTGGACGAGGCAGCCGTGTGCGGACCTCGCAGCCTCGCGGCTCGCGGCTTCCCACAACGCCGTCGTCAGGGTTCCGTCGCCACAGCCGAGGTGCACCACCAGGCCGCCCGTGACGCCCGAGGCGTCGAGGATCTGCTTCGCCGAGGCGGCAGCGAGCGACGGCAGCGCCAGGCACGCCGCGGCCAGTGCCAGCCGCAGCGGCCACCGGTGCAGTGAGCCATGCATGCGATGTCTCCAGGTTGCGTTCGCGGCTACTTCCCGAGGCAGACGACGCTGCCGTCCACGAGCGCGATGTAGAGCCGCCCCTTCGCCGCGGCCATGCCGTCGAAGACGGGCGGGGAGGGGAGCCGGCGCTCGGCCAGGGTGCGGCCGTCGGCCGTGGCGACGGCCCGGAGCACGGCGCCGGCCTTCCCGAGGTAGGCGGCCTCCTGCTTCACGATGAGCTTCTCGCGGGCCGGATCGAGCTTGCCCCTTCCGGTCTCTTCGAGCACGTCGGCCGGGCCGGCGATGAAGAGCGTGCGGTCGGCGAGGGCCATGGCGCGGACGAGGATCGGGACGGTGGTGGTCCAGGCGTAGTTGGCCTTGTTCGTCACTGGGGTGGGCTGTGCCGTGCGCCGCTTCTTCTTGCCTTTCGCCGCCGCCTTCGCCGCAGGCTGGGGCTTCCGGGGTGCCGCGTTCCATTCCTTGCGCGCGGCGAAGAGCCGGTACTCCAGCGGCGTCGTCCAGCGGTAGTACTGCGGCCGGCGGCCGAAGACGTAGACCTGGTCGTCGCCGACGCAGAGGATCTTGCCCGCGGGCGCGTGCTTGCCGGCGATGTAGTAGCCGCACCAGCCGCTGCCCCACGTCCGCGCGTAGAGCCAGTATGTCCTGTGGAACCACGAGTCGTCGAGGAAGCCCGTCGGGCAGAAGAGGTGGGTCCCCTCGCCGCCCTGGCGCGCCCCTTCCTGCGGCCCGTTGACCTGGGGACCCATGGCCAGGCGCTTGCCGTCGAGGTCAAAGGACTGGGACCGCATGTAGAGGCGCTTCCCGTCGCAGCTCAGGACGTCGGGGCGCCCCACCGGCATGTTCAGCCACTTCACCAGCTCTTGCATGTTCTTGCCCGTCTTTGGGTTCCGCTCGTCGATCGGCGTCTCGGAGACCACCTTGCCGGTCGCGGCCTCCAGGCGGACGAGGCGCAGGCCGCCGTCCACGAACGCCGAGCGGCCGGCGACGAAGTGAGCGATGCCGCTCCGCACCAGGATGCTGCCGTGAACGGGCCACAGCGACTCGATCTGTTCGTAAGACAGGATGCGACGGTCTGTCGGCCCTGCCCGGAACCGCCAGACGAGCTCGCCGTCGCTTGCACGCAGGCAGTAGACCCGACCGTCCGCGGACCCGAACAGGACGCTGCCCTGAGAGTACGTGGGCGGTGAGTCCACGCGGCCACCGGCCGTGTAGTGCCAGAGCTTCGCGCCGGAGACGGCGTCGAGCGCGTGCACGGTGTGCTCGTCCACCGCGGCGACGAACACCTTGCCGTCCGCGATGGTGACGCTACTGAGCTTTCCCCCCAGATCCGTCTTCCAGGCGCGGCTCAGCTTCGCCGGCACCGCCGTCGTCGTGCGACCGCTGCGCGCCGAGTCGCGCCGGTACGTCGGCCAGTCATCCTGATTGCCAATTGCCGATTGCCGATTGCCGATTGCTCCGAACGCCGGCCCTCTCACCAGTCGGGGCTCTGAGGGCCTGTCCGTCGTAGCCTCGGCGGCGGCGGGCGCGAAGGCGTTGAAGCTGTGGAGATAGGTCTCGGCGTAGCAGATGCAGGGGGCGGGCGGGGTGTAGAGCAGGCCGTTGGCGGGCATGATCCCGTAGAGGCACGCCCCGCGGACCCAGTGGTTCAGGTCCCAGTGCTTCTTGCGGAAATCGATGAACTCGATGCCAGTGCGGGAGGTCATGATGTAGTTGGTGGTGGCCTTGCCCGGGTGGCAGCGGTGATGGAACCAGTAGCTCGTCTTGTCGGCCGGGAACTTGTGCTTCTGCTCGCCCGTCTTCAGGTCGTAGCCGACGACGGTGCCGTCGAGCCTGCCGTTGGAGCTCGTGTCGCACCACACCGTGCCGTCGATGACGAACAGGTTCTCGGGCGAGCTGTACCCTGACGGGGGATGCTCGGCCTTCCAGAGGGTCTTCCCCGTCTCCACCGCGAGCGCGGTCAGGGTGTCGTTCTTGGTCGCGCCGCCGGTGGACTTGATCATGCCCGAGTACTCGCCGCTGGCGAAGAGCACGACGCCGTCGCTGACGACGAGCTTCTGGGCGAAGAAGGACCGCTGCTTCTGAGGCGCGGGGAGCGGCTCGGAGGCCCAGAGCCGCTCGCCCGTTCTGCGGTCGAGTGCACTGAGGCGCTTGGAGGCGAAGTTGTAGTAGTAGAGACGCTCGCCGTCCACGGCCATGGTCATCGCGGCCACGATGTCGGAGGCCCGCCACAGCTCCTTGCCGGTGTCGGCCTCGAGCGCGAGGATCGTCCGCTTCTCGGCGGGGCGCTCGCCGCGGCCGCCGTCGCCGATCGAGCCAGGTCCGACGAGCAGGAACAGGACGCCGTTGGAGAGCAGGATCTCCTCGGCCCCCTTCGTGCCCTGGTAGTTGCGGAGGGTCCTGCCCGTCTCGGCGTCGAGGCATACGAGCGGCGCGTGCAGGCCGAGGGTGGTGTAGACGCGGGCCTTCGCCGCTACGAGGCGGCGCGGGGCGTCGGCGGGGCCGTCCTTGAGGCCCTTGAAGCGGGTGTACCAGTCGCCGATCGCCCTCTTCCACAGGAGCTTGCCGTTGAAGGCGTCGCGGGCGATAAGCGCCCAGTGGGAGGGCATGAAGATGGAGGCCGCGAGGCCCTCGTCGAGGATGTAGAAGATGCGGCCGCCCGATGAGACGAGCGCGCTGAGGCTCGACATCTTGTCGTGATGGCGCGTCCACTTCGGCCCGCACTGCCACTGGAGGCGCCGCGGCGGGCCGACCACCGTGTCGTTGGCCACCGCGTTGTTGTCCGCGTCGTGGAGGTAGTGCGTCCACTCGTCGATGGCCTTCGGCCACGGCTTCGCGCTCTTCTTCCCGTCCACGAGCGCCACGCCACCCGGCGCGAGCACCCGCAGGACCTCGTCCTGCGTCACCTTGCCGAGGTCGTCGGCGATGAGCAGATTGACCATGTTGTCCACGTAGGGAAGGTGGGCGCCGTCGAACGTGTCCGCCGCCACCTTGCCGCCGAGGCCGAGGGACAGGATGTGCGCCCGCGCCTTGCGGACCTTCGCCGCGTCCGTGTCGAGGCCGTGGACGAGGAAAGAAGCTACGAGCGCCGAACTGCGAGCGCCGAGCTTCGGGGCAGCGTCGCTCGCGGCTCGCGGCCCGCCTTCGCGAGGGCGACGAAGCCCCGCTACGGCGGGCGTAGGCGGCTCGTGGCTCGCAGCTTCCCACAGCTCGGCCGTCAGCGTGCCGTCGCCGCAGCTCAGATGGACGATCACACCGCCCTTGACCCCGGCGGCGTCCAGGATGGCGCGAGCCTTCCCCGAGGGCTGGTCCGCGGCGAGAACGCTGGTGGACAGCAGGATGAGAGCGCACATCACGAGCAACCATCGACGCATGTCAGGTCTCCGTCGAGAAGAGGCCCCCCAGGTCTGGCCGGCGGACGCCACGCGCGCCCATCCCGGCTACGCGGCATCGTATCACCTTGGGGCGACCTGCTCAACAGCGTCCCTCCGCGAGATCGCGAGCCGGATCTGTTGTCGTGCCCGATCGCGGGTCCCGCGGAGAGTCTGGCCCCGGATCTTGGGGACCGTGGCCCGCCCTTCTGCATCGTCCTCGTCCGCGTCGTCGTCCTCGCTCCCGGCCAGGAGGCCCCCATCGACGAGAGTGGCGAGCTACGCGGGCGAAGTGACCCGTCGGCTGCGTCAGGCGGGGACCCCCGGC
>CAZDNN010000535.1:0-4544 GCA_964506385.1 uncultured Planctomycetota bacterium | reverse complement strand
CCATCCGGCTGGTGCGGATGTTGTCGCCTGGGGCGAAGATGTCCACCCTGGTGGCGCCGTAGTTGCTCGACGGCCATCGCTGGTCGTGCTGGTTCGATGCCGCGCAGGCGATGATGTTGTCGAGATCGTAGCTCGCGGGGTAGAGGGGCTTGGAGTCATTGCTGGTCCCGTCGTTGCCCGCGGCGGCGCAGACGAGCACGCCGTTCGTCCGGGCGTAGTTGATGCCGTCGTACTCGGTCTGGCTGAAGGAGTACTGCCCCTGGCTGATGTTGATGACCCGCGCGCCCATGTCGGTGGCGTAGTGGATGGCGTCGCGGATCTCGTCGGTGAAGCTGGCGCGGAGGTGCATGACGGTGCAACTGCGGCCAAGCCCGGCGCCGGCGAACTGATTGTCGGCGATGCCGGCGGCCACTGCTGCGACGCCGGTGCCGTGGGCGGGCTTGCTCTCGAAGTCGAGAGGGTCGTAGACAGGGTCGTTGTCGTCCTCGATGAAGTCCCAGCCTCGCCAGTCGTCCACATAGCCGTTGCCGTCGTCGTCGGTGCCGTTGGTCTCCTTGCCGCCGCCCGTCTCGCCGGGATTCGTCCAGACGATGCTGGCGAGGTCGGGGTGGCTCCAGTCCACACCGTTGTCGATGACGGCGATGACGACCTGCTGCGAGGGGCTGTGGATGGCCCAGGCCTCGGGCGCATCGACGTCAGCATCGACCGTGCCGACGACGTCGTAGACCTCCTGCCCCGTGTTTTCGAGGTTCCAGAGGTCGGGGTAGTGGGGATCGTCGGTGAGGAGGCGCGCCCGGAAGACCGGCTCTGCGACGCGCACGCCCGCCAGCCTGCCGCAGGCCTCGATCGCCGACCGCAGCGACGCCCCAGGCGGGATGGCAATGAGGCAGCTCGCCGTGCCGTCGCGGTACGCACGCTCGCGCATGATACGGCCGCCGATGGCCGCGGCCACGGCCCTGCGGCGCTCGGCCGGCACGCCGCGGCCGAACCCAACGGTGACCCGCGCGGGCACGATTTCCTCGGGCAGCCAGCGCCGCGCGCGCGCCCAGGCGGCGAACTCCGCCGAGCGCACCTCGCCCTCCCCACCCTTGCCTGCTGCCGTGTCGGGCATCCAGGCGCGACGACCGAGGAGAGCCGCGACCGCGAGCATCGCGACCAGGGTCAGGGCGCCGGCCCACAAGGCGTTCCGTCTCATCGTCTGTGCTCTTCCGTGTTCGGCTTGGCCTGCTATGGCCGCTCCCCGGCGCGTCAGGGGTCGAGTGCCCTGGCGTGCGCGGCAGACAGGTCACCGGCGTCGATCGCACGATCCGTGTGCAGGACGTTGCAAGGCCAGGCCTCCTCGACGAGTGCGGCTCGGAGGATGGCCGCCTTGATCAGCGCGTAGTCTAGCGCATTGACGAACCCGTTGCGGTCCACGTCGCACTCGCAGTTGGTCCGGCACTCGCCGACGCCGACACTCGCCGTCACGACGCCGGCGCCGTTTCGCGCGCGGGCGCGGAACGCATGGAGGGTGTCGGCGTCGAGGCCCCGCAGGCGCTTGCCCTCCCACTCGTCCCGGGTCAGCCAGGAGGCACTCGCCGCGTCCGCGCGCGCGTACACGTCGCGCGCGTCCTCCCCTGGATCGAGCGCGGGGTTGCCCATGCGGAGCCACCCGGCGTCGGGCTCGTCGCCGATCTGGATGGCGAAGCGCGTCGTATCGGGGTTCCCGTTCAGGCCAATGGCCGAGAGGCTCAGCGAGTGGGACGCCGGGCCGAAGGGGTTGATCCTGGCGCCCTCGAAGGGCTGGTCGTGGACGGCCAGCGCTCCGGGCTCGTTGGCGGCGGTCCAGGTCTCCGCCGTGCTCAGGGTGGTCCAGGCCGTGGGGATCTCCTCACCGTTCTTCGCCCGCACGCGCAGGCTGTAGCGGGTGTTGGGCGTCAGGCCGCCAAAGGTGACGTCCGTGTCGGCGATCCAGCCGCTCCAGTCCAGCAACTCGTCGTCCGGGTCGAAGCCGTCGCCCCTCCAGAGCTCGGCATAGTAGCGCGTCCCGCCGGGGTTGCCGTTGGCGTCCCACGAGGCGGTGATGGTCGTCGTGGTGAAGGGCCCGAAGGCCCCGCCCCCGGGCTGGTTCGCGAGCGTCTCGCGGGGGCCGAGACCCGTCCACGCAGTGGGGTCGCCCGGCACGTTGACGGCGCGAACGCGACAGGAATACTGGACTGCCGGGGACAGGGACGAGAAGACCCACGATGTGCCCGTCAGCGAGGCGCCGCCCACGTAGGAGCCGGTCGCGGCGGTGCCTTCGTAGCACTCTACCTCGTAGGTCGTCCCCGGCGGGTTGCTGCCGCCGGTCCAGTTGGCGCGGAGGCTCGTCTCGGCGATCGCGTCGATGGCGGCGGCGCCCGGTTGCTCGGCGTCGGTGAAGCGGTCGCCGAGGCGCACCCAGTCGGTCGCGACGGGGCTTGGGGCGTCGTTGAAGGCCCGCACCTGGACGGTGTACTGGGTGTTCGGCTCCAGGCCGTCGCAGACGAGAGACGTCTCGCCCGGATCGCTGTCGTAGCTCATCACGGGGTCGCCTGTGGCCGTGGCGCCCGCCCAGACGCCGACCTGGTATCGCGTGGTGGCGGGGTTGCTGCCGCCGATCCAGTCGGCGCGGATGGTGGTATCGGTGATGCTGCTTAGCGGCGGGGTGCCGGGGCTCGGCGCCTCGGCGTGGGTGTAGACCGTGCCGAGCGCGACCCAATCGGTCGCAACGTCCTCCTCGTTGAAGGCGCGGACCTGGAAGGTGTACTGAGCGTTCGGCACGAGCTGCCCGCACGTGTGGGATGCCGCGCCGGGCAGGCTGTCGTAGACGGCGTCGGGCTCGCCTGACGCCGTGCCGCCGAGCCAGAGGCCGACCTGGTAGCGAGTGGTCGTGGGGTTCGCCCCCGTCGTCCACCGTGCCTCGACGCTGGCGTCGGTGATGCTGTCGAGCGCCGGGCTGCCGGGGCCGGGCTCCTCCGCCCAGGTGTAGAGGCTCACGGGGGCCGACCAGCCGGTGGCGTTGCCGACGCCGTCGCGGGCCTGTACCTCGTAGGTGTGGTGGGTGTTGGGGGACAGGCCCGCGTGGGTGTAGTCGCGGCTCGCCTGCCAGCCCTGCTCGGCGCCGTCGGCCTTCACCTGGTACTCGATGTCCTCCTGGGGGGAATGGTTGTCCGTCGCCTCCGTCGCGGTCATGGCCACGGCGCTGCTGCTAGCCGCGTGCGGTGCGACGGCCCAGGCCATAGGGTCGGGCGACGGGGGCTCGCCCGGCTCGACGACGATGGTCAGCGTCTCGACGACCGTCGGGATCACGACCTGGCCTAGGGACTCGTCGTAGGTGTTCAGTTGCACATTGTCGAACCCAAGCGTGTACTGCCCGGGGTCGCATCCGGCGTATTCGACGGTGAGCCGCGAGAGCGCGCCACTGCCCGACTGCATGGGCGGCGGCCCGCCGACGGGGTCGCCCCCATAGCCCGACACCACCGGCCCTTCGGGATACCATATGGGCGCCCAGTACTCGTACTGCCACCAGCCGCCCTCCGCCACGTCCACGATCTCGGGCTTCGTGGTCCCCGGCCCGTCCGTGGGGTGCAGAGCGCGGTAGTTCCAGGTCCACAGGTCCACCACGTCGCGCACCTGGACATCGAAGACGAACTGCCTGGCCACCGAGCCGCCCGGCCCCCACTCGACCGTCGCCGTCTCCTCGGCGGGGCCGAGCACGGTGCTGGTGACCTGGACGGTCACCAGAGACGAGCTGTTCGCCGTGTCCACCCCGATGTCCCACGTCGTCGAGCAGTCGCCCGGGGCACAGCCGATCCAGGCCTGCTGCGGCGTCGGCGTGCCGCCGGCGAGCGAAAGCAGGTCGATGGTGACGACCTCGCTCACGGGCGTCAGGTCGATGAACGCGAGGGTCGCCTCGCCGGCGCTGGTGAACGAGTAGGGCGCGTCCTCGGGCGGGACGGCCGCCTCGCCCGACAGGCGCTGATAGCCGCCCGCGACCGCCTCGAGGGTCACGGCCGTGCCGGACGCCTCGCCCCACCACGTGCCGTCGGCCGTCGCCGACAGGCCGGTGACGCTGCCGCCGATCGTCATGTCGTTGTGGAAGGCGTGGAGCTCGGCGACCCCGCTGATGGTGTAGGCCAGCCGCACAACCGTGCCGGGCAGGACGGTGATGCTGTGGGGGTCGGCGAAGTCGCCCACGGCCGCCAGCTCGACGGTGGGCAGCGCCATCGCGGCACCCGCGAGCGCGAGCACGACGCCACTGCACATCAGGAGCTTGTGTCTCATCGCAACCTCAACGGCTCTACCAGCCCGACGAGACGCCGCCCCGTCTCCCTCAGCGCGGGCATCAGCCCTCGGACGCGTCCATCGACTCCATCTTACCCCCCCCGCTATGGCAGATCAACGACCCAGAGGCGTCAACGAGCGCAGAGGTCCTGCGCCGACAACCGCTCGCTATGGGTGGAACCCTCGGCCCCGCCATCGCGCGCCGAGCCTAGCAGTCCGTGGCAGAAGTCCTTCGCAGACGAGTGCGAGGGATTCGGGCC
>CAZDNN010000534.1:0-4550 GCA_964506385.1 uncultured Planctomycetota bacterium | reverse complement strand
CAGCGTGCCCAGGAGCAGCACGAAGCAGAAGCCCCGCCCCGGCCACTTCAGCCGAGCGAAAGCATACGCCGCCAGCGAGCTGCCGAGGAGCTGCCCGACGATGTTCATCACGCACAGGAAGAAGCTCACCGCCGTGTACCGCCAGAAGGGCATGTAGCGGAAGGCCCAGCGGTAGTTGTTCCACAGCTTCGACAACCAGGCCCGGCCCCGCCGTTGCCGCCGGAGGGTGACGGTGAGCCGCACTTTCCCTTCCTCGCCGAACTCGCTCTCCCCGGCCTCGCGGAGGACGATCCAGCTCTTGACCTTGAGCGAGGTGTCGTCGTCGCTGGCGAACTGCCAGACCTGCTCCTGCCACCTGTCGCTGGCGGCCAGCAAGGGCTCCTCGCTGCGCCAGCGGCGGCCGTCAGCCTCCAGCGCCAGGTCGAGGGCGTGCCACGTGTGGTCGGGCCGCAGGCTCACCACCAGCTTCCGGAGCTTCTCGACGGGGAACGACAGCGGGAAGACGCCGGTCAGGCGCACCTGCGTCCCGCCCTCACGGAAGTCGTAGCCCAGCAGCGCGCAGGGCCGGCCCTCGGTCGTCTGCTCGGCCAGGGTGCCGCCCTCGATCTGCCAGACGTCGGCGATGGGCTCGTCGCGGCGCGGGGTCTCCTCGACCTGCTCGATGCTCTTGGCGCGGACGGGGCCGAGGAGGAAGCGCTTGTAGGCGGCGTCGCGGCACGTGCGGACGGTGCGCTCGGTGAGCTGCTTGCGCCACTTGGCCAGGAGCGTCTCGTCGGTCTCGAACCACGCTTGGTCGGACACGCTGTCGGCCGCGGTGAAGAAGACGCCCTCGACCGTCTCATCCACCAGCGCCGCGCGATCCACCGCCACCGGCGGCAGCTCGGCGCTCTCGACCGCCTCGCGAGCCGCCGCGACGACCAGCGGTCGCACCGCCTCCCACCGCTCTCGCGGGCAGGGGCTGGGACGCGCGATAGCGTTGAACTCGTCCGCCGCGACGAACGGCGAGACAGCCGCCGCCGCGGGCGTCCTGGGCAGCCAGCGCGGCGGGTCGCGGAACTGCTCTTCGTTCGTCTTGAAGCTCGACAGCAGCAGCCAGACAAACGGGATCGAGAAGACGATCGAGCCCGTCACCAGCAGCCCGTACAGGCTCAGCCACCGCAAGATGCCCCAGATGCCTTTGCGCTGTACTGCCATCAGGAAGTCCCCCGCTGCTGGCGGGCGCCCGATTTCCGATTTCCAATTGCCGATTGCCGATTGCTCATGCCATTGCCTCTGTCACCGCTTATGCCGCCTCGAAGCCGTCTTCCGCGAGGCCGCCATGATTCGCACGAGCTCATTCGCCTCACCGAGCAGGGGAGCGACCAGCTTCTCCCGCAGCAGGCCAGCCGCGATGCTCAGCTCCATCCAGAACGCGCTCTCGTCCGCTCTTCCTTGACCGTTCCGAGCTTGGCGATGAACTCGGCGGTGGATCGCGCCTTGCAGGCGGACCGGTAGTTCGCCCCGACGGACGTGCCCGCGCGCACGAGTTGCCCACCGATCGCGCGGCCCACCGCGTTGTTGGGCAGCGCGCCCACTAGCAGCCCGTGGCAGAAGTCCGTTCGGACTGCGTGCGGGTCTTCGGGCCGATCTCCGCGTTGCGAGATCTCGACGAATCCACCGATTCGCCTGCGATCTCGCGCCTTGACCTCGGCCCGAATCCCTCGCACTCGTCTGCGAAGGACTTCTGCCACGGACTGCTAGCTTGATTACCCGCAGCGCGAAGCTGAAGGTCCTTTCCTTGAGTTCCTCCTTGTTCATCTCCGCCTCCCACCCCAAATCGGCAATCGCAAATCGGAAATCGGAAATCGGCAATTGGAAATCGGCAATCCTGTCACTCCGCCTCATAGTGCACCCAGATCCTCGCCGTCCTGAGCTGGATCGCGGTGATGATCATGACGATGACGCACAAGACCCAAGCCATGGCGCTGGCCTGGCCCATGCGGAAGAAGCGGAAGGCGTTGTTGAACAGGTGGTAGCCGAAGAACAGCGTGCTGTCCACCGGCCCGCCCTCGGTCATGATGTAGGCGCTCTGGAACTGCTGGAGGGTGGCGATCGTGCCCATCAGCAGGTTGAAGAAGATGTAGGGCGTGAGCATGGGCAGGGTGATGTGGCGGAACTTATGCCACCGCCCCGCCCCGTCGATCTCGGCGGCCTCGTAGAGGTGCTGCGGGATGCCCTTGAGCCCCGCCAGCCAGATGATCATCCCCGCCCCCGCGCCCCACAGCCCCATCAGGATGAGCGCCGGCTTGCTCGTGAACTCGCTCTGGAGCCAGAGCACCGGCACGGTGAGGTGGTGGCTGACCCCGAAGGTATCCAGCATGGCGATGACCTGCGCCACCACCCAGTTCAGCCCGACCATGTCGAACAGGCGGTTGAGCAGCCCGTGGGTCGGCTGGAAGATCCACAGCCACAGCAGAGCACCCGCCACCGCGGGCATGATGGCGGGCAGGTAGAAGAAGGTCCGCCAGGCCGACATCCCCTTGACCTTCGCGTTGAGCAGCATCGCCAGACCCAGGCTCACGGCCATGCCGAGCGGCAGGCCGATGAGCATGAACAGCGTGTTGGCCAGCGACTTCCAGAAGACGGGGTCCTCGGTCAGCAGGTAGGCGTAGTTGCGCAGGCCGACCCACAGGCCTGGCGACAGGACGTCGTACTCGCAGAAGCTGATGATGAACGAGAAGAGGATCGGGCCGCCGGTGAAGACGATGAAGCCGACGATCCAGGGCATGGCGAAGAGCACCCCCGCGCGGTACTCGCGGCGGAAGTAGCCCCGGCTCGCGCTCTGCCGCCGGTGCCGCCACCACAGCAGCGCCGCCACGGCCACCAGCACCACGGCGTAGCCGACCAGCGGGAATGCCCAGGGCATGGGCGGCTCCGTGCGGATGCGGTAGACCCTGTCGAGCTCCCGCTGCACCTCCTTCGCGTGCTCCTCGAGCACCTCCTCGACGGGGCCGCGGTGGTAGATCGACGCCTCCATGGCCCGGACCTGCTGGTTCCAGAGGAACTGGCCGACGGGGGTCACGGGGCGAAAGCGGCTCTCGGGCAGCAGGTTGACGAACACCTGGTAGGCGTCGCGGAACTTCTGCTCGATCGTCTTGTCGCTGTGGAGGTAGCGCTCGTAGAGGACCTTCGTGATCCGCCTGTTAGCCGAGAGGTTGGGGATGAAGATCTTGCCCTGGGCGAGGTTGGCCTCGCGGTTGGCGTCGTTGAGGATGATCGCCGCCTCCTCGCTTGCGAGCCAGCGGATGAGGCGCCATGCTTCATCCGGGTGCTTCGCCCCGCTCGGGATGACCCACGACCAGCCGCCCGACCACGAGAGATAGGGCTTGCCCGCCTCCAGCCGCTTGCGGGGCATGGGGGCGGGGGCGACGCCGAAGTTGAGATCCCGCTTGTAGGTGCCGATCCCGCTGAGCACCCAGTTGCCGTCGATCTTCATCGCCACGCGGCCGGTCAGGAACGGGTCCAGCTCGGCGCCCTGGAACGTGCTCTGGAAGGCGTTGACGAGCCGCGCGCCGCCCAGGCTGTCGTAGAGCTTCACGACATAGGTCATCGCCTCGACATTGGCGTCCGAGGCGAGGGTGCAGCGGCGGCCGTCGGGGCTCAGCAGCGCGCCGTCGTTGAGCCACGAGTAGAAGTAGAACCAGGCGTTGCCGTAGTTGGGGATGAAGCCGACCCGCCGAATGCCCGTTATCTTGCCGCTCTCGTCGCGGGTGAACTCGCTGAGCTTGACGGCGTAGTCCTCGAGCTCGTCCCAGGTCCGTGGCGGGCGGGCCTCGCCCTCGCTGTCCACGAAGCCGGCGGCGCGGAGCAGGTCCTTGTTGTAGTAGAGCGCGCGGTTGTCCGTGCCGCTGGGGATGGCGTAGACCTTGCCGTCCCACTGGGCCTCCTGCCAGGTCGGCTCGAAGAAATGCTCGGCCTGGATGCCGTCGGGGCGGTCGCGGTCGCGCTCGATGAAGGCATCGAGCGGCATGAAGGCGCCGCGGGCGGCCCACTCGGCGACGGCGTAGCGGTCGAACATCACGACGTCCGGCGGGTCGCCGCCGACGATAGCGCACAGCAACCGCTGGGGGTCGGACACCATGTTCCGCGACGCCGTAATGCCCGCCACAACCCGGATGCCCGCATTGCGCCGCTCGAACTCCTGGATCACGTCCTCCTGCCCCGCGGGGAGGGTGCCGCCGCGGAAGTACCGCAGCACCACCTCCCCGCCGCGCGCCGCGCCGCCGGCCGCCACAGCCAGAACGAGCACCAGGATGACGCCGCGTCGGGACATCGAGAGCCTCTCGCCTTCGCTCCTCGGACGGTCGCCGTCAGATTATCCTGGAATCGCGCGGAATGTCAAAGAGCGCGACGGGGAGGGAAGTCCGAACTTCGTGGCCTGCGCTTCGGGGGGCCGCGGGCAGACTGCCACCAGGATACAGCGCCGATCCGCGATCTTCAACCGCCAAGTCCCTGGTCGAGTCTGGCCCCGGTTCTTGGGGTTCCTTCCTCGCCCGTCCGCGTCGTCCTCG
>CAZDNN010000533.1:0-4558 GCA_964506385.1 uncultured Planctomycetota bacterium | reverse complement strand
CGGGTCGCATAACACACGGACTCAGCGGCTCCGGCCTCGGCTCGGCCTTCGCCCGCCACCCCAATCTGTTCCCGCCCCACGAGATCAGGATGATCGAGGCCGGGGAGCTGGGCGGCGGCGCGCCGGACGTGATGGTGCGCCTCGCCAGATTCCTCGATCAGCTCGTGTCGGCACAGCGCACGGTCATAACGGGGCTCATCTACCCCGCCCTGTGCCTGTTCCTGGTGTTCTTCGTGCTGCCGAACGTCGCGTCGTTCATCGTACCCGACGTGTTCCCGCGGGTGTGGCCGTATCAGATATTGGCCGTGGTCGCAGCCGCGGTCGGAGGGTTCGTGCTCGCGGTGGTGTGGCGGTCGATGAATCAGGTATCGGGCATCCGGCTCGCGGTCCACGGCGTGCTGAACTGCGTGCCCGTGGTGGGCGCGGTGGTGCGAAAGATGGCGTGGACTCGATTCGCGCACACCCTGGAGTGTCTGTACTCCGCTGGGGTGCTGGTACACGAGGCGGTCGCTGTCGCGGCGCGGTCGTGCGGGAACGCGGTCATCGCGTCGCGGATCCTGCGGGTCGTGCCGATGGTGCAGGCGGGTGGGTCGGTGACCGAAGCGCTGGCCGCCAGCGGCGCCCTCCCGCCACTGGGCGTCGACATGATCGCCGTCGGCGAGCACTCGGGGAAGCTGAGCGAGGCGCTCCTGAAGTTCGCCGAGTACCAGGAGGACGACGTCTCGACTGCGATCCAGAGGCTCTCCGTCGTCCTGGTTGTCCTCGTGATTCTCGGCTACATCACCCTCATGGCCGTGCTCATCATCGTGGTCTGGACGATGGTGTACGGGCAGATACTTCGGATATGAGGCGGTGGCCGCGCGTCCCTGCCGCTGGCATCCCACGTCTGGAGCTGACCCCCGGCAGCGTATGACTCCTCCCGAACGCACGCGCCTGTGGTTTCTCGTCGGGCCGACGGCCAGCGGCAAGACGGCCGTCGCCATCGAGGTCGCGGAGCGGGTGGGCGCCGAGATCCTCTCGCTGGACTCGATGGCGATCTACCGCGGGATGGACATCGGCACGGCCAAGCCCACCGCCGCCGAGCAGGCCCGCGTGCCCCACCACCTGATCGACCTGGTGCAGCCCCACGAGGCCTTCAGCACGGGCCGCTACGTCGAGGCGGCGGAGGCGGCCATCGCGGACGTGACAGCGCGGGGCCGCAGGCCACTCTTCGTAGGCGGCACGGCGCTGTACCTCAAGGCGCTGACCGAAGGCTTCTTCGACGGGCCATCGGCGGACTGGGCGCTGCGGGAGCGCCTGGAGGCCGAGGCCGCCGAGCACGGCACATCCGCCCTCCACGAGAGGCTGCGGCGGGTCGATCCAGCGGCCGCCGCGCGCATCCACCCCAACGACCTGCGCCGCATCGTCCGCGCCATCGAGGTCTACGAGACCACCGGCGCACCCATCTCCGAGCAGCAGGCGCAGTTCGGCAGCCCATCGCCGGACTACGAGTGCATCGTGGCCGGGCTGCGCCGCGGCCGCGCCGAGCTGTACGAGCGGATCAACCGCCGGGTGGACGCCATGTTCTCGGCGGGTCTCATCGAGGAGGTGCGGGGTCTGCTGGAGGATCCGCGGGGGATCAGCCACGCGGCCGCGCAGTTCGTCGGCTACGCCGAGATCATCGCCCACCTGCGCGGCGAGATGACCATCGAGGAGGCCCGCGAGAAGGTCAAGACCCGCACCCGCCGCTTCGCCCGCCGCCAGCTCACGTGGTTCCGGAGCATGGACTTCATCCGCTGGGTGGACGCCGCGGCTGGGAACGCTGTGGCCGACCTCGCGGCCAGCGTGGTCGCCGCATTGGGACTGGCCTGACCTGCCGGGTGCGCCCTTCCCAACCCTTCACGTTGACTTGCCTGATCGCCGGCCGGTATAATCCAGGGTGGAAAGGGCGCTATGGCGAAGGCTCGGACGGTGTATGTGTGCCAGCAGTGTGGCTGCCAGCAGCCGCGCTGGGTGGGGCGATGCCCCGATTGCGGCGAGTGGGACTCGCTGGTTGAGGAGACCTACGAGCGCCACAAGCCCCGCGCCGCCTCACCGACGGCCCTGGCAGAGCCCGTGCCGATTGGGTCGGTCGAGCCTCCGGAGCAGCCGCGGCTGACGACCGGCATCGCCGAGCTGGACCGCGTGCTCGGCGGCGGGGTGGTGGCTGGGTCGGTGGTGCTCATCGGCGGGGATCCGGGGATCGGCAAGTCCACCCTCCTGCTCCAGGCCTGCCACGGGCTGTGCGCCAGGGGCCTGCGGGCGCTGTACGTGACGGGCGAGGAGTCGCTCATGCAGGTCAAGCTGCGCGCCGAGCGGCTCGGCGTCCGAGCCGACGGCCTGCTGGTCCTCGCCGAGACTTGCGCCGACGCCATCGCCGCGCAGATCGAGGCGACCGGCCCCGACTTCGCGGTCGTCGATTCCATACAGATGATCTACCGCCCCGAGGTCAGCTCCGCCCCCGGCAGCGTCTCCCAGGTGCGTGAGAGCGCTGGGCAGCTCGTCCAGCTCGCCAAGACCTCGGGGGTGCCCGTCGCCCTCATCGGCCACGTGACCAAGCAGGGCGCCATCGCCGGCCCCCGTGTCCTCGAGCACATGGTGGACACCGTGCTCTACTTCGAGGGCGACAGGGTCCAGAGCTACCGCCTGCTGCGAGCGGTGAAGAACCGCTTCGGCCCGACCAACGAGATCGGGGTCTTCGAGATGCGCGACACGGGCCTCGCCGAGGTCACGGACCTGGCCGACGTCTTCGTCTCGCGCCAGCGCGGCTCGACCCCTGGCTCAGTGGTCGTCTCGACGATCGAGGGCACGCGGGCCATACTCGTCGAGGTCCAGGCGCTCGTCTCGCGGGCGAACTTCGGGACGCCGGAACGCAAGGTGAGCGGGCTGGACCGCAATCGCGTGGCCATGCTGCTGGCGGTGCTCGAGAAGCGGACAGAGCTGGTGCTGGCGGGGCACGACGTATTCGTCAACGCGGTGGGCGGGGTGCGGATGGTGGAGCCTGCGGCGGACCTGCCGGCGGCGATCGCCATCGCCTCGAGCTTCACCGACCGCGCGATCCCGCCCGAGCTGGTGGCCTGCGGGGAGGTGGGCCTGGCCGGGGAGGTGCGGGGCGTGTCGCAGATCGAGGCGCGGCTCCGCGAGGCGGCGAAGCTGGGCTGGACGCGGGCCATCGTGCCCCGCGACAACGCCCGGTCGCTCCGCCAGCGCGCCAAGGGACTGAAGGTCGAGTTCGTGGCCACTCTCGCCGAGGCCCTGGAGGCCGCGGTGTCCTGACCTTTGCGTATGGAGACCCGCGACTATGAAGAGCCTGTCCCTGCGGAAGCTGTGTCCCCTCGTCGTGGCGTTCCTCGCCACAGGCTGTCTGTCCTTCGTGGGCAGGAGCTGTATGCCGGACAATCCTGGGGTGGTGGAGCCGACGGTGCGGCTCGGGAGCGGAACCCTGGCGGTCCTGCCGTTCGCGACGCCGGGTGCGTCGTATTTCGAGTCGAAGATCGGCGCGCGGTTCTCGCGGGACGTCGCGGACGTCCTCCGGCCGGCAGTGCCTAGCGCGACGGTGCTGGACGTGGACGGGGTGCTCGAGCGGGTGGACCCGCCCCGGAGCGGCAGCTTCTCGATCGTGCGGCTGGGGGAGAGCTTGGGGGCCGACTACATCCTCTACGGCGAGATCCACGAGCTGTCGGGCCGCCCGCCGAAGTCCTTCGGCGTCCTCCAGGGCCGCATGATCGTCACGGCCCGCGTCATCGACGTCCGCAACCGCCGCGAGGTCTGGCTCGCCGAGCGCAAGAAGTACCGCTACCCACCCCTCCTGCTGGGCAAGGAGGAGGCGCCCGCCGACGAGACGGACGAGGAGGTGGTCGTCATGAAGACGATGCAGGAGGCCGCCCAAGGCGTCGCCGCTGTCTTCACCGGCAGCCAGCGCCCCCTCGGCGATCGCATCGACCGCATCATCAAGTAGCGGCCGCCGCCCGGTTGCGTGTGCGGGGTGATTCTGATAGGGTACTGGAGTTACGGGCCTTCGGGCCGAGGCGGCGCTGCCCCGGCCGGGCCACAGGCCGCAACAGCTCCCCCATCGGGACGCAAGGAGACGGGCTGGATGTACAGGATTGCGGTGATCCCCGGCGACGGCACGGGGCCTGAGGTCGTGGCCGAGGGACTCAAGGTCCTCGCGGCCGTGGCGGCGGCCAAGGGCTTCACCTACGAGACCACGACCTACGATCTCGGCGGCGAACGCTACCTGAGGACCGGCGAGGTGCTCCCCGATTCCGTCCTCGCCGAGCTGGCCACCCACGACGCCATCTACCTCGGCGCCGTCGGCCATCCACAGGTCGCCCCCGGCATCCTCGAGAAGGGCCTTCTCCTGCGCACACGCTTCGAACTCGAGCAATACATCAACCTCCGGCCCGTCAAGCTCTTCCCCGGCGTGGACTGCCCGCTCAAGGACAAGGGCCCCGAGGACATAGACTTCGTCGTCGTTCGGGAGAACACCGAGGGGCTGTACGCCGGCGCGGGCGGCTTCCTCCGCCGCGGCACGCCGCAC
>CAZDNN010000532.1:0-4572 GCA_964506385.1 uncultured Planctomycetota bacterium | reverse complement strand
CGCCGAAGCGGCTACGTCGCCTCGCGAAGGCGGATCGATCCCGTAAGCCTTGCTCCTCGCGGGCAAGGGGTGCCGTCGGCCCTTCGGAGGAGACGAGCAAAACCAACGGAGTTGGCTTTGTTCTCTCGTGTGCCCAGCGCGAGTTTTCCTCTTGGGTTGCGGGCCCAGCCCGCGATAGGAGAGCGCTCTTGGGCACACCCACTGGTGATGAGAAGAGCGGTGACCGCGTCCGCGTCCTGCCCATGCGGGAGCGAGCGGGGGTGATCCAGGATGTTCTTGGCAAGCGGCTCGACACGGTGCTGCCGGTCGCCATGCGGGAGGCGGGGTTCGATATGTGGCTGATCCTCTGCCAGGAGGACGACCTCGACCCGGTGTTCGCCTCGATGATGCCGCTGGACACGTGGTGTCCGATCCTCCAGATGCTGGTGCTCTACGACCGCGGGCCGGAGGCGGGGGTCGAGCGCATCAGCATCGCGATGACGAACACCAAGGGCCTCTTCGACCAGCCGTGGAAGGGGCATCACCACGAGGAGCAGTGGCCGCTGCTCCGCCAGATCGTCGAGGAACGTGACCCGCAGCGCATCGGCATCAACACCGGCAGCGTGCAGTGGGCGGCCGGCGGCCTCACGCACAATCTCTACGAGCAGCTCGTCGCGGCGCTGCCCGACACCTATGTCGCCCGCCTGGCCTCGGCGGAGTCCATGGCCACGCGCTGGCTCGCCACACTCACGGATGAGGAGGTCGAGCTCTACGGCGACGTGGTGGCCGTCGCCCGCCAGATCAAGGCCGAATGCTACAGCCGCGCGGTCATCGTGCCCGGCGAGACGACGGCGGACGACCTCGTGTGGCACTACTGGCAGCGCTGCGCCGACCTTGGCCTCGCCGTGTCGTTCAGGCCCTTCTTCAACCGCGTGCGCAGCGACGCGATGAGGGAGCAGTTTGGCGCTGACGACCGCGCCATCCGGCCCGGCGACCTCATCCACTCCGACTGCGGCATCCGCTACCTGCGGCTCGACACAGACCACCAGCAGTTGGCCTACGTCCTGCGGCCCGGCGAGACCGATGCGCCCGAGGGCCTCCGCCGGCTGCTGGGCGAGGCGAACAGGCTCCAGGACATCTTCATGGCGGAGTTTCGCGAGGGCCTGACGGGCAACGAGCTGCTCGCGCGCATCCTAGCCCGCGCCCGCGACGAGGGGGTGCCGGAGCCGAAGGTCTACTCCCACTCGCTCGGCCTGCTGCTCCACGAGCCGGGGCCGCTCATCGGGCTGCCGTGGGAGCAGGAGCGCTGTCCGGGTCGCGGGGACGTGGCGCTGCGGCCCAACTACGCCTTCACGATGGAGCTGTCGGTGGCCGACGCCGTGCCCGAGTGGGGCGGCCAGACGCTGCGCCTGGCGGTCGAGGAGGACGTGGTGTTCACCCGCGACGGCTGCCGGGTCATCGGCGGCCGCCAGACGGCGTTCTACCTGGTCTGACGTGCCCGGGGCGTCAGTGCTGGGCTTCCTTCACGAGCTTGCCGTTCACGTACAGCGCGGTGTGGCCGGTGTCGCCATCGACCGTGGCCGCGACGTGGGTCCACTGGCCTTCGGGCAGCTTCGCGTCGAAGCCCACCCAGGGGTCGCGGGTGATCATGCGGAGGGAGTGGCCGGGATACGTATCGAGGTTATATCCCGCAGCGACGCCGGCCGGCGACTTGTCGATGATCCGGGCGCCGCTCGGCGGCAGTGCCCTCGGGCGGATCCAGGCGGTGAGGGTTACCCCGTCGAGGCAGTCGAGCGCCTTGTCGTGCGCGATCTCCAGGTAGCCTTTTCCATCCAGGCGAAGGGCTTTGCCGGGCAGGCCGCCGACGTCGTCCGCCACGGTGACGTCCCCCACGATCTTCGCGGGGAGTTCTGGGCTGGCCGCGTTCCTGAAGACGCCGCCGTCCCGCCGCGCGAGGTCGAGGGCCGCGACGCACCCGCGCAGCGCCTCGGGCTTGCCGTCTTCTTTCCTGGCCAGTTGGCCGATCTCCTCGGCACTCAGGGCGCGGCTGTAGACCGCCATGCGCGCGATCTCGCCGAGGAAGCGGTTGGCGCCGTTGCTGTCGGCGCCGATGCGCAGGGGGAGCTTCGTCGCACCGATGGCCTTGGGCTTGGGGATCACCACCGGCTCGGCCACGTCGGCGGGGGCGGTGGGCACGCGGTCCGGCCTGGGCAGTGCCGCCTCAATGGCCTGGCCTTTCCTCAGCACGACGTGGAAGTCCTCGCCCACCTTCCGCACGCCTGGAAGGCTCCACGTCGGCGTGCGGCCGCCGAAGTTGTCGCGGATGCGGACGGTGGCGTCGCTCCCCGCGACGACGCGGAGCCAAGTGGTGGCGTTGTTCTCGCGCCGCGCCGAGACGCGGTGTCCGCCCTCGGCCCGCAGGTCGGTGAACGACGCATCGTGCCATCGCCAGGGCGCCGCGGGGAAAATGCGAATGACGCCCGGCTCGCCCGATCCGGGGCGGGGGCTCCAGCTCTGGAGGAGCATCTCCTGGACGGCCTGGGAGGCCAGGAAGTTGCCCTCCAGGGTGAAGGGCCTGTAGCGGAAGCCCGAGAAGCCGGTGCCCGTCTGGTCGCCGTTGCAGTGGAAGCCGTTGCGGAGGATGAAGGCGTTGACGTAGATGTCGAGGTTGCGCACGGCGGCCTCGGCGTCGCCGACGCGGGCGCGCAGGCAGGCCATCCACGAGAAGCTGTAGCCGCACCAGGCCCGCGTGCCCAGCTTGTCCCACTGCTCGAGCGACGCGGCGATGATGCGGCGGTCACGCTCGCCGCCATCGGCAGTGATGAGGTTGAAGGGATGGATGGGCATGAGGTTCGACAGGTGGCGGTGGCTGCCGGGCAGGTCGAGGGCCTCGTCGAGCTTCAGCACGCCGTCGGGGTTGGCGTGGAACTCGCCGAGCGCGCGGGCGTCGGCTGCCCATTCCTCCGCCTCCGCCTCCTCGCCGCAGGCTGCGCCCATCTCGGCGAGCGACAGGAAGAGCATCCGCAGGCAGGCGAGGTCGTAGTTGGTGTTGGGCTTGAGCCACGCGCGGGGGCCGTTCCCGAAGATCTCGGGCGACGTCGAGAGGGGCAGCTTGAGCACGCCGTCCGCATCGGGCTTCAGCAGGTGGCGGAGGCACCGGCCCACCTCGCGGCACCACGGATAGGCCCGCTCGCGGAGGAAGCGCTCGTCGCCGGTGTAGCGCCAATGGAGGTAGAACAGGTGGCCGTTCCACGCTCCCATCGTCGGCGAGAGGCTGTAGTGCCCCCAGCCGCCCAGGGGCTGTCCCGCCAGCGACATGACGCCCGGCACCGCGGCGCCGGGCGCGTCGTAGAAGTCCTTCGCGAACTTGCGGAACACGGGCAGGAGGTCCCACATGAAGTCGAGGAACGAGCGGCCCTCGTCGAAGCGCCCGGCCGCCTGGTAGGCGATGTAGGTCATCTGCGTGTTCAGGTCGTTGTGATAGTCGCCTTTCCAGGGGGGCAGCCCGCCCGCGTCGGCAGTCCAGACGCCCTGGAGCGGCATGGGCGGCGCGCCGCGCCGCGACGCCGCGCCGTAGAAGTACTGCACGAGGTAGTAGTGGCGCAGGATGTCGGGCTCGGGGACGGCGACGCTGGACTTGCCCCAGAAGTCCCGCCACCAGGCGACGTGGGGCTCGCGCATCTTGTCGTAGCCGCGGGCCAGCGCGGCGGCGACTCGGGCCTGGGCGGCCTCGAGCGGGCTCGGGCCGTCCTTCGTCGAGGTCACCGTGACGGCCAGCAGCGTGGCGTCGGCGCGCCGCGACCGGCTCACGCACACGCAGTAGCGCAGTCCGTCGGCGGCCTCCTGGAGGAACCACTGCGTCCCGTTGTCCTGGCCGGTCTGCGGAGCCTTGTAGCCGAGCCTCTTCAGCGAGGCCGGCGGGCGCAGCCGCAACGCCTTCGGCTCCGGCCCTGGGATCCGGATCAGAGCCACGGGCAGGGCGGCGCTGAAGAACACCTCGAGCCGAGCTTCATCGCCGAGCCAGGCGCGGCCCTCTGCGGAGGCGAGATTGAGCTCGAAGCTCTTGACCCGCTGCGACGGGTCGAGGTCGATCTCCAGCCGTCCTGCGGGGATCTTCGTGGGGTGTGCGTCGCTGTAGGGGCGGTCGAAGATCGCGTTGAGCTCGCCGTTCTTCCCCTCGGCCACCAGGCGGATCATCGTGGCGTAGTTGAAGTCGTCCCAGCGGACGCCCTTGGCGGGACGCTCGTCCCACAGGTCGCCGCGGTCGAGCGAGAGCCGCACGGTGCTGCCGCCGCCCCACAGCAGGCCGCCCAGCAGGCCGTTGCCCAGCGGCACCGCCTCATCCCAGGTCGTCACGGGCGCGGCCAGGGTCAGGTTGAGCTCCTTGCCGGGCGGCGTCGGGGCATGGGCAGCGGCGCCCGCGGGCGCGCCGAACACTCCAGCCAGCGCCAGGACTGCCAGGAGGCCGCTCACCGCAACGCCGGCCTCGCCGCCAAAGCTCGCCAGGGTCTCACATGCAGTCATCGGGTTTCTCCAACTGGATCCTCGGCCTAACACGGCCCGTGGCCGCAACCAAAGAGGAAAACTCGGGCT
>CAZDNN010000531.1:0-4581 GCA_964506385.1 uncultured Planctomycetota bacterium | reverse complement strand
CATCTTCGTCAACGCCGGGGTCCACCTCACCACCGAGGGCTCCGAGGAGATCGCCACGCTCAAGGAGCTCGAGTCCAAGGGCGTGGAGATCGTCTCGTGCGGCACGTGCCTCGATTTCTACGGGAAGCTCGAAGCGCTCGAGGTGGGCGTCGTGGGGAACATGTTCGACATCGTCGATCGCCTGACCCGCGCCCCCAAGGTCATCGCGCCATGAGCACCGAGCCGCGCGTTCTCCTCATCTTCCAGTCCATCCACCACGTCCTCGCCGCCGAGGCCGCGCTCAAGGGGGCCGGCGTCCCTGCCGAGCTCGTGCCCGTGCCCAAGGAGATCAGCCCCAACTGCGGCATGGCGATCGCGCTTGCGCCCGCCGACCGCGCGCGGGCGCTCCGGCTGATCGAGGGCAGAGGTCTCGTGGAGACGCGTGACGGCTGGGAGGCGTGAGACGTGATGCGTGATGCGTGATGCGTGAACAGAGCGGCTCGGCAGGAGCCTCGCCCTCCCGCTACCCCACGCACCCACCACCGTCCACCGATCACCGCGCGCGTCTCATCACATGAGATGCACGCCGAGCTGCTTGAGGGCGTCCTCGGCCTCTGGCGGCAGGTCCGCGACGGTGAGGGCGAGGGCGGTGGGCGAGAGGCGGCGGGCGACGAGCGGGGCGATCTCGGGGAGCCGGAGCGCCGCCTCGGCCACCTGGGCCGACGGCAGCTCGAGCACGTGGAGGGTCTCGACCGCAGCGGGATGGATGCCCTCGGCCCAGGTGCGGATCGAGTACTCGATGTTCTGCGCGAGCGGCACGCGGCAGTGGTCGCGGAGGGTCGCGACGATGGTCTCGGCGTCGAGGCCGCGGAGGACCGCGCGCTGGATGCTGTTGCGGGTGAGCCGCAGGTGCAGGGTCACCTCGTTCTTCTGGCGGTCGCAGAACGCGCACAGGCGATGGAGCAGGACGAGGTGGCCCTCCTCGGGGAAGAGGACGACCTCGAAGTCAGGGTTGACCATCAGCAGGCGGCCTGGCTCGGGCAGGGGCGCGCCGTCGAGCAGGATGGCCGCGAGGGCGGATGGGCGGACGAAGGTGTGGTCGCCGCTGCGGCCGATGTCCAGGACCCCTGCGTAGTTGAACGCGCGCAGGAGCGGCTCGCGGACCGCGTCGAGCATGCCGCCGATGGTGTGGGACAGGCGGGGCGGGCCCCACGGCGGGATCTCGGCGTCGTAGGCCTCGCGGACGCTCAGGCCGCCCTCGGCGAGCAGCGCGGCCAGATGGCGGACGGCGACGGCAGACAGGAAGGCGCCCGTCGGATGCCACTGGCCGGGCGCCAGCTCGAGCACGGTCTGCTTTGCCGCCGCGGCGAAGCCCCGCGCGTGGGGCCGGGGCAGGGCCGCCTGCCCCAGGCGGAGCATCACGCCGAGCACGTCCTGGGCCTGCTCGACGAGCGGCTTGGCCTCCCAGGCGGCGCTGCGGGAGGTGGCGTGCAGGCGGTCGTCGCGGCGCAGCTCGACGAGACCCAGCTCGCGGGCGACGGTCACCCGGAAGCTCAGGAGCGACTCCTCGTCCATGAAGAAGGTGGAGCGGAGGGCGGTGACGGGCGCGAGCTGGTTGCGCGCGCCCTTGAAGAAGCGTCCGGCGCCGGTGAGCCTCGATGGCTGCGCGCGCACGAAATCCACCGTCAGCGCCAGGTCGGTCAGGAAGTCGAGCCCGCAGACGTAGGTGTGGTCGGGCGCCGCGCCGGCCCGGCCCTGCGCCATGCAGTAGGCCCGCACCACCTCGTGGTAGAGCACGAGGCTCTCGCGGTCGTCGCCCACGCCGAGCTCGAAGAGCGACAGCTCGCCGTAGGTGCCCAGAAGCGCCTCCTCGAGAGCCGTCCGCCAGGCCCTGCGGCCGGCGTCCTCGATGTCGATGCCCGTCGAGGGGAAGCGGTCGAGGGGCAGGATGCCGCCGTGGCCGGCGAGGGCGATGCGCACGGCGTGCCGCAGCGCCGGGTCGTCGAGGGCCGCCACGCGGCGCTCGATGTCCTGGGGGTCGAGCGCCTTGCTCAGGAGCTGGCGCTCGTCCTCGGCGCCGTGGCGGGCGAGGAGCTGGTGACGGACGCGCTCGCCCAGGGCGCTCAGCCAGGCATCGAGGCTCAGCATTACCGCCGGCTCGCGGGTATCCACGTTGAGGGCCTCGGCGAGCGCGTCGCCCAGCTCCTGCGGCATCGCCGCGCGGAATCCCTCCCCGCGGCCCCCGACACCCGTGGACCAGTAGCGCAGGAACCCACGGTAGGCAAGCACCTCGAGGAGCTCGCGGACGTGTTGAGGCCCCCTGGGGCCGCCGGGCAGGCGACGAACCAGGGCCTCGACGTCGCCCTCGTAGCCCTCCAGGCGCAGCAGACCGCGGAGAAACTCCTGATGCACGGGGTCCAGCGCCGCGAAGCACGCGCCGGCCCGTGCGGGCGACAGCATCTCCAGGCGCAGCAGCCGCAGCAGCTCGTGCTTCGACGAGCTGCGCCGCCTGCCGGGCGCCCAAAGCCACTGGAGGCTCTGGAGGTTCGCGATGCTCAGGTGGTTCAGGAATTCCTGGAGCCTCACGGTGGCATCACTCCTTGCCTATCGCGTTGCCGGGAGGGCGAGGCCCCCGCCGAGCCGTATCTGCCTCCGGGCGCGTCGGCTCGGCGGGGGCCTCGCCCTCCCTGCTCAGCCGTTGTGGTTCGGCCCTGTCTCAGCGTGCGCCTCGGCGAGTGGGTCGAGGCCGTCGAGCAGGTCGCGGGCATCGGCGATGCGATAGGTGTAGCCCTGCTCGGTGAGGAAGAGCTGGCGGTTGGCCGCGAAATCCTGGTCGCGGCTGTCTCGGGTGACCAGGGAGTAGAAGCGCGCGAGCGACCCGTCGCTCTTGGGCCGCAGGATGCGTCCCAGCCGCTGGGCCTCCTCCTGCCGCGAGCCGAAGGTCCCGCTCACCTGGATCGCCACGTTAGCATCGGGCAGGTCAATGGCGAAGTTCCCCACCTTCGAGACGATCAGCACGTCGATCGCGCCTGTGCGGAACCCGCCGTAGAGGGTCTCGCGTTCGCGGTTGGGCGTCGAGCCGGTGATGATGGGGGCTTGGGTCTGCCTGGCGATGCGGTGGAGCTGGTCGAGGTACTGGCCGATGATGAGCACGCGGTCGCCGCGGTGGCGGGCGAGGAGCTCGTCGAGGACGGTGTACTTCGCGGGGTTCTCCGAGGCGATGCGGAACTGGTCGCGGCGGCTGGCCAGCGCGTAGCTCATCCGCAGCTCATCGGGCAGGGGGACCCGCACCTCGATGCACTCGGCAGTGGCGATCCAGCCCTGCTTCTCGAGCACCTTCCAGGGCACGTCGTAGCGCTTCGGCCCGATGAGGCTGAAGACGTCGTTCTCCTTCTTGTCCTCGCGCACCAGCGTCGCCGTGAGGCCGAGGCGGCGGCAGGACTGGATTTCGGCGGTGATGCGGAACACGGGCGCGGGCAGCAGGTGCACCTCGTCGTAGATGATGAGCCCCCAGTTCCTGGCGTTGAAGATCTGGAAGTGGGGGAAGGCGTCGCCCTTGCGCTTGCGGTAGGTGAGGATCTGGTAGGTGGCGATGGTGACGGGCATGATCTCCTTGGCCTCGCCCGAGTACTCGCCGAGCTCCGTGTCATCGAGGGTCGTCTTGTCGAGGAGCTCCCGGCGCCACTGGCGCACCGCGGTGATGTTGGTGCACAGGATGAGAGTGTGGGTCTGGACCTTGGCCATGGCCGCCAGGCCGACGATCGTCTTCCCCGCACCGCAGGGCAGGACAATGACGCCGCTGCCGCCGCGCTCGCTGCCGCCGGCGAAGAAGACGTCCGCCGACTCCTGCTGGTAGCCGCGCACCGCGAAGGGCTCGCCCCCGAGGGTCGTCTCGCGCAGGCCCATGGGCAGGGGGTCGCCGGGGGCGTAGCCGGCCAGATCCTCAACGGGGTAGCCTATGCGGATGAGGGCCTGCTTGACGTGGCCGCGGCGATCGGGCCGCACCTTGACGGCCAGCTCGTTGATGGGCTCGACGACGAAAGGGCGGACGAGCTTGTGGCGGATGACCTCGGCCATGAGCGTCCTGTCCACGCTCACAAGCACGAGATCGTCGCCTCGGCGTTCGAGCTTCAGCCGCCCGTAGCGCGCGATGTAGTCCCGCACCTCGTAGCGGATGTTCGACGGGATGTCGTATTTCGTGAAGTCCTCGAGCGACGCCAGGACGGCGCCCGCGTCCAGCCCGGCGGCCGCGGCGTTCCACAGCGAGAGGGGGGTGATGCGGTAGGTGTGGAAATGCTCGGGGCTCTTCTCGAGCTCGGCGAAGCGCGCCAGCGCGTCCCGCGCCTCGGCGTACCGTGGGCTATCGACCTCCAGAAGCACCGTCCTGTCGCCCTGGACGATCAGCGGGTTGGCGGGATCGGGGGGCATGCGGCGAAGGCATCCCTCGGACACAAATCGGGCAGAAAACTGCATTGTAGCGGCATCGGCGGCAGGGATCAAGGCGAGAAAAAGACGCGCGGAAGGCCAGCAACAGGCGTTTCCGATCGGCAACATGGCTAACCACAACCCACGCCCCGACTCCTTCGGCACGACCGCTCTAAG
>CAZDNN010000530.1:0-4602 GCA_964506385.1 uncultured Planctomycetota bacterium | reverse complement strand
GGCCCGAAGACCCGCACGCAGTCCGAACGGACTTCTGCCACGGGCTGCTAGCCGCCCGAGCCGGGGGCGTGACAGCCATTCCCGCACTTGACGCCGACGCCAATTCCTGGTTTCATCTGCTACACACGCCGGCGGGGAGCCGTAGGAGAAAGCGTTGGCGAAGCCGACGAACCGCGAGCTGATGGCGGCGATCCGGGAGCACCTGGACGTCGAGGCTCTGCTCGCTGCACACCCCGACATCACCGAGGCCGACCTCGAGGCCTTCTGGACACGCCACAAGGTCAGGCCCCGCCAGCCGGCGATCCGTCAGGCCCAGGACCTCTTCGACCCGCCCCAGGGCGACCCGCCAGGCGGGGCGCTCAAGCTGCTGGCCCGCTGCGACGGCGCAGCACGCGGCAACCCCGGCCCCGCGGCCATCGGCGCCGTGCTCGAGGACGCCGAGGGCGACGTGCTCCAGGAGATCAGCGAGCGCATCGGCCGCGCGACCAACAACGTGGCCGAGTATCGCGCCGTCATCGCCGCCGTCGAGCGCGCCCTCCTGCTCGGCTGCACCGACCTCACCCTCCTCCTTGACAGCCAGCTCCTCGTCCACCAGCTCCGCGGCACCTACAGGGTCAAGGCACCCCATCTCCGCCCCCTCTGCGACCGGGCGCTCGCCCTCCTCGCCCGCCTCGGCCACTGGACTGTCCGCCACGTCCCCCGCGAGCAAAACAGGGCGGCCGACCGCCTCGCCAATCTAGCCCTCGACGGCCGCCAGCCGTGACCGTGACGCGTGATCCGTGATCTGGGAGGGCGAGGCTCCTGCCGAGCCGCTCGCACGGGTGGAGCGGACCTCCTATCGGCGGCTCGGCAGGACAGTTGAGGACGCGAGGCGCCGGGGCCTGCTCTTGCCCCACGCTCTGCGGGCCGCGTCGGAGAGTCTCCCTGTCGGCGGAGGTACGTGGGGGACAATCCGCCGCCGCGTCAGTAGTTGAGGACGACGAGTTCCTCGATCTTCCCGCGGCGGGCGCGCTTGCAGTTGATCGCGCGGGTGGCGAGGACCGTCTCGATGCGGTAGGCGCCGTAGAGACGGCGGACGAGGGGGGTCGCCGAGTTGGTGAGCACGAGCAGGCAGCCGCGGGCGTCGAGCTCGCCATAGAGCGCCGCCAGCCGCCGCTGGTGCTGCTCGCGGAACTCGTCGCCAGTGTAAGTGGTGAACGAGGAGGTGGCGCTGCGGGGATGGTAGGGCGGGTCGAGGTACACCAGGTCGCCGGCCCGCGCCCGGCCGAGGCACGCCTCGAAGTCCTCCGCGACCAGCGTGACGCCCTGGAGCGCGCGGTGGCAGGCCCACAGGTTGTCCTCGTCGAACACGCGGGGCGGCCGCCGCCACTTGCCGTAAGGCACGTTGAACTGGCCGCTGCGGTTCAGGCGGTAAAGGCCGTTGTAGCAGGCGTGGTTCAGGAAGATCGTGCGCGCGGCGCGCTCGACGGGGCTGCGCTCGCGGAAGCCCGGCTCGCGGTCCCAGGCGCGCACGGCGTAGTAGTAGTCTGCGTCGAGGGCGTGGCGGGCGTGCTCGCCGAGCCGCTTGATAAGAGCTGGCAGCGTCTCGGGGTCCTGGATGACGCGGCAGCAGGTCATCAGCTCGGGGTTGGAGTCGTTGAGGATCGCGCCGTCGGCCAGGCGTTCGCGGTTGCGGAGATGGAAGAAGAGCGCGCCGCCGCCCAGGAACGGCTCGATGTAGCGGCCAAACGTCTCGGGCAGCAGCGGCTCGAGCTGGGCCAGGAGCTGGCCCTTGCCGCCCGCCCATTTCAGGAACGGCGTGGCATGAGCCGCTCCATCCAGCCCAAGTGAGGGCTGCCGGAGTGCGGATCGCGACCGCCTGGGAGTCGCAGTCTGGGTGGGCAAGAGGAGATTCCGGCGGGGAAATGCACTGCGGGGACAGCTATTATACCGGACGGGATCTCCGGCGCCAGCCCTTTTTGCCCGGCGACGGCCGAAAAGGTGGGAACGGGCGTCCGGCCAGGCCGCCGGCGAGTGTGTCCCCTGATAGCGGTAGACCGGCTCATGTCTTCAATCGTCCTCGTCGTCGTCCTCGTCCTCGGATTCTGTTCCCTCGTTCCCAAGCGGGAGCTTGGGGACCAGAGAAGGTATGAGAGCATGGCTGCAAGGGCGCTTCGCATTGACGCCAGAGGTGGCCGGAAGCCGAATCGACGACGAGGGCGACGAGACCGATGAAGAGGGACCACCGCATTCGAGAGTCATGCTCGCCGCAGGATGCCACGTTTGAATGTCCGGCTCGACGTGGTATGCTAGGACTCTGGAAGGAGACATGCATGCTCGAGAGACTATGGACGCTTGGCCTCGCGATCGCTATCGCCGCGCTTGCGGCCGCGGGCGGGCGCATCGAGCGCTTCCTGCCGCAGGGGACGTTTCTCTACGGCGGCGTGGAGAGACTCGAGGCAGGCTACGAGAAGGTGATGGGCGAGCTGCGACGCACGCTGCCTGACGTGCCCGCGCTCCAGGAGGATCGCTTCCTGCTCAAGTTGGCACGCGAGCTGCGACTCGCGGACGTGGAGACACGCGAGCAGTTCATCGCCGAGGCGGGCCTCGACCCCAACGGCCCGGCCGGCATCGCCTGGGTGATGACCGACCCGACCGACGAGCCCGACGACGGGCTCAACGAGAATGCCCTGCTCATCCTGCCCGTCCGGGACGCGGCCGTCGCCGAGCGGCTGCTGGCCGAGCGCATCCTGCCCGAGCTGGTCCGGCACGCCGACCGCCAGTGCGAGGCCGCGCGGCGGCGGATCGACCAGCTCATGCAGTCCTGGCGCCGAGCCAACCCCCATGCGGGCGACGCGAGGCTCACGTGGCAGCACCTCGAGCAGGTCGCCCCAGGCCTCAAGCCGTTTCGCTGTCCCTGCGGCGGCGACTATGCCTTCGGCGCGCCGGGGCAAGATCCGATCTGCTCGGTGCACGGCCGCGAGCACCGAGCGTTCGAGGGGCCATTCACCCGCGAGGGGCTGGGCGTCCGCACCGTCGGCGGCGCGACCCTCGTCGGCGGGCGCACCAAGGGCATCGGATACGCACTGACCCCGACCCACCTCATCGTGTCGAACAACATGAACGTGCTCGAGGACGCTCTGAACGCGGCGGTCGGCGACCCGCCGGGCGCGGCCCTGGTGCCGCTCGCCGCCGGGTTTGCGAATGCCGACGGCCGGGCCTACGTGGGCCTCGACTACCTGTTCGGCCTGCTGCGCTACGAGGTCAACCGCGCGATCCTGCGGCGCGGCGCGTCGCCCGGCTCTGCGCGGTTCCTCGAGCTGCTGGCAGGCGCCGGCGGGCTGACGGGCGACCTGCGGATCGACGGCGGCGTGACGGGGAAGCTGACGTGGGAGATCAAGCGGAACCCGCAGTCGGCCCGCGCGCTGGACAAGACGCCGTCGAAGCTCGAAGCCTTCGCACTCGTGCCCGACACCGCCCTGGGCGCCTGGGGCACGAACCTGACGCGGGAGGCGTTCTCGGTGATCGGCGACATCGCGCTGATCGAGGAGCCCCAGCTCGCGGGCGCCTGCAAGCTGGTCATGGCCGCAGCCGAGGGCGACGGCGCTTTCGCCCTGACCCAGGGCACCCTCGGCGACGAGATCCCCAACCTGCTGTTCATCATCCGCGTGCGGGACCGCGAGGTGGCACAGGCCGCGGCGGAGAGCTGGTTCGCCATCTTCGGGCGCGCCTTCCGCCCCCGCGAGCGCGAGGGCGCGCGGCCCGCCGTGCGCCGCCAGCAGCTCGGAGGGGTCGACGTCCTGAGCCTGGAGAACCTGCGGCGCGGCGCGGCGTTCCACTACGCCTTTGTCGGACCCTGGGTCGTCTTCGCCTCGAGCCTCGACGACCTCCGCGCCGTCATCGCCCTCCACGGCGGCAACGGCGGGAAGGCACTGGCCGCGAGCGAACGCTATCGCAAACTCGGCCTGCCCGACGGCCCGGCCAACGTCATCTCGTTCCTCGACATGCCCGCACTCATCAAGCAGGTGACGGCGGGCCAGGACGAGCGGCGGCAGCACTGGCAGAACGAGGCCTGCCGCAGGAACATGCAGCAGCTCGAGCGACTCGTCCAGCAGTTCCGCCAGCGGCAGGGCCGCCTGCCCGCGACCTTCGCCGAGCTCCGCCAGCGCGGCAACCTCCGCGACTGGTGCATGATGTTCGGCGAGCAGACCAAGCTCCTCCTCGACCCCGCGACGGGGAAGATCTCGTGTCCCGCCCACGGCACCGTGGACGCCTTCAAGGCCGTGGTTCGCCGCGGCCCCGACCGCGAGCCGCGGGAGGAGGAAGTCTTCCTCTCCGCCTTTGGCGTCTGGGGCCTCCACATCCGTACGGACGGCCAGCGCCTCACCGCCGACGGCCGCCTCATCCCCGCGCCCCAGCGCATGCGGCGCCGCGGGCTCGGCCCGCCCCCTCCGCCCGGCCCCGCCGAGTTCTGAGCCACCCCGCGCCGCGGGCCCGCTTGTCCGGTCCGGCCTCCACATGGCCACGCGCCAGCGGACGCATGTCCCTGTACGCTCGGTCGCGCGATGATCTCACACTTGACCAAGTGTGATACACCCTGCGGCACCCTCAATGCGCCACCCT
>CAZDNN010000529.1:0-4604 GCA_964506385.1 uncultured Planctomycetota bacterium | reverse complement strand
TCGCCCTTGGCCTGGGGGAAGTGGTGGCGGCCGTACATCTTCAGACGGTCGGTGGCGGGGATGCCGCGCTTGACGAGGTCGGGGTAGACCCCCGCCTTGCGAACCGCCTCGGGCCATTCGTAGTACTGCGGCCGGTTGTCGAGCTGGAGAGTGACGACGACCGGCTCGTTGCTCGTGCGATACTGCGAGGCGGCGAGGACGATGCCCCAGGGGCCCATGATGTAGGTGCGGTGGTCGCTCTGGCGGGTGCCGCCGGCGGCGCGGAGGCAGAAGTAGCCGTCGTCGATGCAGCGATGCGAATCCCGGAGGCGTGTGTGCTTCGAGCCAGCTCTCATGTCCGGTCTCCTCCGGGCCTCCCCGGCTCTCCAGCAGCCGAATCTGCCGCAGCGCGCGCGTGGCGATCAACCGGCGGGCCTTGACAACACGCGAGAATCGGGACTACTATCATGTGACGGGGGGAGTCCTCCCGTCGCGGCACGGCGTGCTTGCGGAGGGCCGAGCCTTGCGGGAGAAGACCGAGGCCCTGCTTGCGGCGGGCTGCCTGATCGTGGTGGTCGTGGTGGCGTTCGCGATCGTCCTGTGGCTGCTCTTCACGCGCGGCAGCTAGCCCGGTTGACAGCCTCGTCGGCTCCGCGTAGAACGGGCGGCGAGGGCGCGTGAGCGGCACGCGCCGAGCCACAGCCACACGCAGGAACCGGCCATGCCCGCGCCGCCCGTAGGCACCCCGCCAGCCGCCACCGGCCTCGTCTACCACCCCGACTACCTTGCCCACGTGATGCCGCCGGGCCATCCCGAGCGTCCGGAGCGCCTGGCCGCCATCGTCGAGCATCTCCGCGAGGCCGGCCTCTGGGACGCGGCAGCGCACATCGAGCCGACGCCGGCTACCGTCGGGCAGCTCGCGCGGGTGCACAGGTCCGACTACATCGCGACCGTCGCCAAGACCTGCGAGCGCGGCGGCGGGCTCCTGGACATGGGCGACACGCCGATCTGCCGGGCCTCCTACGACGTGGCGCTGCTGGCCGCAGGGGGCCTGCTCCGCGCCGCCGACGCCATCGTCGCGGGGACGGTCCGCAGCGCCTTCTGCCTGGTCCGCCCGCCCGGGCACCACGCGCGGCCGGGCAACGGCATGGGCTTCTGCGTGTTCAACAACATCGCCATCGCGGCCCGCTACCTCCAGGCCGAGCATGGGCTCGGCCGCGTGCTCATCGCCGACTGGGACGTGCACCACGGCAACGGCACCCAGGACGCCTTCTACGACGACCCATCCGTGGCCTTCCTGAGCCTCCACCGCTACCCCTTCTACCCCGGCACGGGCACGGCGGACGAGCGCGGCACCGGGAATGGGCAGGGCACCACGGCGAACGTGCCCCTGCGGGCGGGCACCGCGGGCGCCGCCTTCGTCGAGGCGTTCCGCGACCATCTGGAGCCGCTGGCCGAGACGTTCCGTCCCGAGTTCGTCCTCGTCTCCGCTGGCTTCGACGGCCATCGCGACGACCCGCTCGGCGGGATGGCGCTGACCGAGGACGACTACGCGGAGCTGGCCCGCATCGTCCGCGGCACCGCCGACGAGCACTGCGGCGGCCGCCTGCTCCTCACCCTCGAAGGGGGCTACGACCTGCGGGCACTGGCCCACAGCGTCGCCGCCGTCCTGCGCACGCTCCTGGGGTGAGATGCGCCGGAATCGGGTTGGCAAGACATCCTCAGGAACTCATGGCGAAGTAACACTTCTCAGAAAGCGTGCCAATCGCCTGCGGCGGCTCGGGGGCACTTCAGCCGGCTGATGGTTGCATGGCGGGAAAGGTGGTTCCGGGTTCCAGGTTCCAGGTTCCAGGTTCCGGGGACTCCCGGCGCGGCGTCGCCTCCGATCCCTGGAACCTGGAACCCGGAACCTGGGACCTCCCCGCCCATCCGCCGCCTGCTTGTAAATGCAGCGGCAGCGCGCTATCCTGTTCCTGTTGCGGGAAGTCCCGGTGCGGGAGGGCGAAGCTCCCGCTGAGCCGATTCAGGGGGCGAAGGGCGGCTCGGCAGGAGCCTCGCCCTCCCATTGGAGCGATCCGCAACAGGAACTATCCTGGTGTGGACGAGCAGCCAGGAGGCCCCCGGTGAGACGAGTGCTGCTGCTAGTGCCGGTCCTCTGCGCCGCGGCCGCGTGCCTGGCGGCCGGGACGAAGCTCGAGGAGAAGGCCTCCGCCGAGCCTGCCCCCCAGGCCGATCCCAAGCTGGCCAAGCGCCTCGCGCCCTTCAAGGCCGCCCTGCGCAGCGCCGACCCCGAGGAGCGGCAGGCCGCCTACCGCGCGTTCCTCGATGCCGGCGACGACGGCCGCCGCCTGCTCCGCGAGACGCTGCTGCCGCTGCGGAGCCAGCTCGTCGAGCGCTGCGGGGCCTTCGCACTGAGCGCCGAGGCGCAGAAGCGGCTGCGCAAGGCCCACGAGATGATGAGCGCGGCCCGCGCCGAGGCGCTCAGGGTCATCTTCGACAGGAACATCTACCCCGATGCCAACCACGGCCGCTCAGGCCAGCCCGTCGTGGACAAGGCGGTGGACGCTGTGAAGACCCTCTACAAGCCTTACAAGGCCCTCTACGGCCCCGTCATGCGCCGCCTCCTGACCGTCCTGCGCATGCACGCGCGCATCGCCGAGTTCGACACACAGCTCGAGCTGTGCAGCGTCGAGGGCGTCGAGCTCAGGCCCTCGCTCGAAACACTCGTGCCCAAAGTCCCTGCCGACCTGCTGGCGATACTGGCCGAGCGAGCGAAGTTCTGGGACTACTGTTTCCGCTGCGAGCGCTACAACCAGCGGGTCAAGACGTCCATGTCGAGCGCGGAGCGGCGGGTGGTGGAGCTGACGAACGAGTATCGCATCCAGCTCGGGGTCAAGCCGCTGGCGATCAACGAGCCGCTCACCCAGGCCGCCCGCAAGCACAGCGCCGAGATGGCCGCGATGGGCTACTTCGGCCACTCCTCGCCCAAGCCCGAGCGCCGCAGCCCCGGCCAGCGCTGCGCCCTCGAGGGCTACCGCCATTTCCGCGGCGAGAACTGCGCGTCGGGCGCCGGCGCCGACGGCGCGTTCCGGATGTGGTACCACAGCTCGGGGCACCATCGCAACATGATCAGCCCAGGGAGCAACGAGATCGGCGTGGGGTTCGCGGGGCCGTGGACCGAGGACTTCGGCGGCCGCCCCGATCTCGACCTCGATCGCCCGCCCCGGAGCTGGGGCGGCGAGACGGCTCAGCCCGAGCCGGCGGAGCCGAAGCCCAAGCGTAAGCCCAAGAAGAAGACGCCCTTCCCATGGGACGAGTTCTTCCGCCACTGATCGGCCTGCTCGCCGCGGCGCTGGCCATCGCCGGCGTCGGGGGCATGGCCCAGGCGGATACGAACTGGACGATGCGGGTGCGCGCCGTGGGCGACTACCTGCTCGCCCAGCAGACCGCCCACGGCTGCATCCCCGACGCGCCGGGGGGCCTGCGGGCGAACCAGGACGCGGCGATGGCGTACGCACTCGTGACCTTCGCCCACGCCTACCGCGTCACCTCTGCGGACCGCTTCCGCAGGGGCCTTCGCAGCGGCATCGAGTGGCTGGCGGCGACGGTGGAGAAGCGCGAGCGGCCCTGGGTCGGCTCCTGGCGCCACGCCTACTCCGCGAAGCCACCGTACGTGGCGCTGCCGACCTCACCGGCGGAGAACGTCGAGGACGGCCGCGGGGGGACCGCCAACGCCGCGCTCTTCGCCTACCTGGTCTACCTCTACGGCGAGCTCGCCTCCGACCGGTCCTTCGTGCTGAAGATGCGGCCGTACGTCCGCGCGGCGCTCGACTTCCTGCTCGAGCGCAACCTGGCGGAGAACCACCTGTTCTACACGGGCTGGTACCGCATCCGGGGGACAGGCCGCTGGGAGCTCTACCGCATGCAGGTCGCCACCGATCAGGCGGCGGCCTACCTCGGCCTGCGCGCCGGGCAGCGCCTGCTCGCCCACCGCCGCTACGGGGTCGCTGCCGACCGCCTCGCACGCGAGATCGACGTGCTGTACCACAAGGAGTCCCGCGCCTTCGCCGTCGCGCGCGACCCGGGCGGGAAGCTCATCCCGCCAGCCGACGACTGCGAGAGCTACCTCACCCAGGGCTACCTCGCCTGGGTCTTCGGCCACCAGCGGGAGACGAAGGACGCCATCCAGTGGCTCCAGGACCGCCACGCGCCGGACGGGACCTTCCGCCGCAAGCGGACGGACGTGCCCTATATCCAGCCCGCCCTGGCCTTCTGTCTCGGCGCCCGGCGGCTCGGGCTCTACCCCTCGGACCGCGGCCAGATCAAGCGATGGCTGCGCACGTACGCCCTCACCCCCCAGCACGCCATCCGCGAGGCGCTGGTGCCCAACCCCGCCACCCCCAGCCACCTCACCGGCTGGTTCACCCTCGCGGTCCTCGACGCCGACCCCCTCCCCCGCCGCGAGCGCGACCCGACGCCGTAAGCCCCGCTCCGCCGTCAGGCCGCTGCCTCGCCGATGAGGCGCAGGGCGTTGCCGGCGAGGACGAGGGCCTCGTCCGCGGGCGGGAGAGCGAGGCCGCGGATGGCCGCCAGGCAGGCTGCGGGGGTGTCGAAGGGGTAGTCGG
>CAZDNN010000528.1:0-4607 GCA_964506385.1 uncultured Planctomycetota bacterium | reverse complement strand
CGAGGCGACGTAGCCGCTTCGGCGGAGTCGGCCCGCAGAGCCGCTCGATCCCATATGGTGTGCCCAGTGCGAGTTTTCCTCGGCCCACCATGCGCGCATGTTGCGCTGAGAGACTCTGTCCTGAGTGCGTCCCAACCGTATCACGATGCCAGCCGTGGATCAACCCCTCGCGCGGTACGTACGAAAGCGGCGGCAACCTGCTCCACAGGCTCCCGCCGCCCGGCGTGGTGGGTAGGGGCGGAATTGAACCGCCGACACCGGCATTTTCAGTGCCGTGCTCTACCCCTGAGCTACCTACCCAGACCTCTCAGACCTCAGAGTATACCAGCGGAGGGCCGATTTGTCAACGTCAGTTGCCGCCGCCACGTATGCCGAACACCCGTCGGAGCGTCACGAGCCACCCGCTCAGCGATACGGGCATTGGCCTGGCGCAATCGACGTGAGTATACTCAGACCGATGTCAGACGCACCCGCCGCCCAAGGAGGCACCCGCCGTGGCCGTCACCTTCACCCGCTGCCCCGAGAACCCCATCGTGACGCCGGGGCTCTATCCCTGGCGGATGGCCACCGTCTTCAACCCCGGTGTGCTCTACGACGAAGGCAGGTTCTACATGTACGAGCGGACGGCCGGCGAGCTGCGGCCGTTCAAGTGCTGCATCGGGATGCTGGAGAGCGACGATGGCGTCCACTTCACCCACGTCTCCGGCCAGCCCGTCTTCACCCCAGCCATGGCGGGGAGCGAGCACGGCAGCGTCCAGGACCCACGCGTCGTGCGGATCGGCGACGCCTGCTACATGACCTACGCCTTCCGGCCCTATGCCTGGCACACCAGCCCCACGGGCCTCGGCGTGCCCGAGTCGTGGCTGCCCGAGATCCCAGGCGTGAGCTTCACCCCCGAGGAGAACCAGACCCGTAGCGGCATCGCCGTCTCCCGCGACCGCGTGCACTGGAAGCACCTGGCCTGGGCCACGCCCAGGGAGATCGACGATCGCGACGTCATCCTGTTCCCCGAGAAGATCGGCGGGCACTACGCCCTCCTGCGGCGGCCCTTGGGCTTCGTCGGCACCGACACGGGCCACGGCGCCGACCTGCCCGCCATCCGCATCAGCTTCTCTGACGACCTCGTGGACTGGACTGAGCCCGAGCTGGTCGCGGCGCCCGAGCAGCCCTGGGAGGGCAACCGCATCGGCGGCTCCACCCCGCCCATCCGCACCGATGCCGGCTGGCTAGTGCTCTACCACGGCGTCGAGAACGTCCGCCCCGAGACCCGCACTGTCTGCTACCGGCTCGGCGCCCTGCTGCTCGACCTCGACGACCCGCGCCGCGTCCTCGCCCGCACGCCCGCGCCCATCATGGAGCCCGAGGCATACTACGAGCGTTTCGGCCTCTACATCCCCAACGTCGTCTTCCCCACCGGCGCCGTCGTCGTGGATGGTCTCGTCTGGCTCTACTACGGCTGCTGCGACACCGCCATCGCCCTGGCCACCTGCCCGCTCGACGACCTGCTCGACCACATCCTGAGCGTCCGCACCCAGTGAGGCGAGCGGCGGGAGCGGGCCACCGACAGGGGTAGGCAAGGCCAGTTGGCTGGCCTCCCCTCCTTCCGGGCCGGGCGTGCGGGTCCGTACCACGGCGGCTCGGCGGGTTGGGCAGTTCGCTCCAGAGCCAATCGCGGAGAGCCCAGGATGTCGAGGGAGCGAAGCCCTTACGCGGAGCCGGTTCACCCCCGTGCCTCCGTCAGAACGGCAGGCCGGAGACGGCGCGCGAGATGATGGAGATGCCGACTGCGAACATGCCGACGAGGCCGATCCCGCAGGCGTAGCCCGCGGCGAGCACGGGCACGTAGCGCCGCCACTTCTTCTCACCCAGCCGCTTGGCGATGACATAGCGGCCGAGACAGGCGCCGATGAACTGCGGGATCGCCATGTTCGGCCACGCCCCGATCCCGCCCACCAGGCCGTAGAAGAACAGCGCGGGCAGCCCCAGCCACGCCGTCACCCCGTAGAGCACCATCCCCATGCCGAACCCCGCTCCGATGTACCGCAGCTTGATCGCCTTGAGCAGCCAGGGCGTCTCCTGCGTCGTCGCCGTCATGAACAGGCAGCGGTAGCGCGCGAACATGGGCCACATCTTCGCCGTGAACGGGTAGCTCGACGACGGGATCTCCTCCAGATACCAGAAGAACGCCCAGAACATGAAGCTGCACACCAGGCTGATCGGGATGATCAGCAGCTCCGCCTTCAGCAGGCTCGTGATCTTCGTCCGAGTCAGGTCCAGCACGCGGAACTGCTGGGCGATCCCGCCGAAGTCGTGAAGCGGGATCGGCGCGAACCATATGTCCACCCCCCGATACCGCGCCAGGATGAAGCTCGCCTCCCGCAGGAACGGGAACGACACGGGCCGGCCCGTAAGCGCGATCATCCGCGCCGAGATATAGCTGTTCAGCGGCGTCCACACGAACCCGAAGACGATGAGAATCCAGATCGGGAACCGCGGCACGAGCGCGTGGCAGATCGCAATATACGCCCCCGTCGCAATGCCGAACGACAGCAGGCCGACCCACATGGGGAAGTCGCCCCGCCCCTTCGGCCGAGGCAGGCCCCGCCGCAGCTTCAGCGCACCGCCACGGATCATCTGCACGAACCCCAGCACCGCCACCGCCAGCGCCGTCCCGATCCCGACGCTCATCCACAAGTCGAAGTCGGTCACGAACTTCGTGGACAGCAGGTCCATCCCTGGCTTCCAGCTCGGCAGCATCCCGAGCCGGTAGAGGATGGGGTTGCCGAACACCGAGGTGAGCATGCTGCTCGTGAACATCCCGGCCACCACGGGGAACGGCAGCACCATGGCGAAGAGCGGGATGCCGAGGTCGAAGCTCAGGCCGGCCAGCGACGCGGGGAGCACCGAATGGGCGTTGTCGGTGAGATCGAGGAACGGGATGGGTAAGATCATGATCGGCTCGTCGAGGACCAGGTTCGTGATGGCGGGCACCCCGACGTAGACGATGCCGAAGAGCGCGCCGATCATCGCCCCGGTGGAGAAGACGGGCCACCGCCACGAGTCTTCCTTCCGCGTGGTCTCGGCCAGCGCCGTCGCGCCCTCTGCCCAAATGGGCGCGAGCGGGAACGGCAGGCGCTCGGCATCCGCCGTCACGCGGAACAACACGTAGCCGAGGCCAAACCACTTCATCCGCCCGAGGATCTGCCCGACGACGACCAGCAGGATGGGGACGAGCCAGTCGCGGTGAAGGAGCAGGCGATTCGTCATTGCAGGCGAGTCGGCGGCGGGCACGGCCCACCTCGGGATCTGCTCGGAGATCCCCAGCCCCTGCGCCTGGGGCGAGCGGGCCAGATACTGGTTCCAGATGAACGGCGTGAAGGGCCCGCCGGCCACGTTGTAGATCACCATGCCGCCGCCAACGGCCGCGGCGACGTAGTAGAGGATGTAGATCTCCTGCCGCTTGAGGCTGACGAATGACCGGCGGGCGACCTCGGTGAACAGGATGATCGTCACCCACTGCGCTGCCGGGCCGAGCTGCTGACCCGCCATCAGCCCCATGTAGATGGAGCCCGGCATCATCACCAGGCCGACGAACAGCATGCCCAGGACCGTGCGCAGGGTGAAGCCGTCCTCGTAGACGGGGACCTGCTCGTCCTGCTCGTCGTCGGGGCCGCCGGCGTCGGGCCGTGGGTCGCCGCTCGTCATGGCGGTGTCGTCACTCATGCGTCACTCGTCGCCGTGTCGCCTCGCATCGCGGCCCGGACGCGCTCGGCATAGGCGTCGCGGGCATCGGGCGCGAGGATGCGCCAGATGAGGAACTGGCGGCGGATCAGGTCGGTGAAATGGCGGTTGAGCCGCCGCCACGAGTTCTGGTCCCCGCTAAGTCTCGTGAGACAGAGGGTGATGGAGTAGAAGATCCCGTCGGGCAGCCGCTCGGTCTTGAGCTCGACGCGCTGGCTCACACCGACGTCGAAGGGGGCGAGCCAGGCAGTCATCGACAGCGTGAGGTCGAGCCGCTCGGGGTCGCTCCCTGCGGTCAGGTGGACGTCGGCCGTCGCGAAGCCGCCGAGCGCCGCCTCGGTGTGCGCCTGGCAGTACTCCTCGAGATAGGCGTTCACCCCCAGTGCCGTCTCGCGGCTGACGGTGAAGGGCAGCTCGACGGCCATCAGGTCGCCCTCGGCCGCCGGGAGCTGCCAGCGGGCCTCCAGCCCCGGCACGGCGATCCGCCTGGCCTGCGCCGCCGGCCAGATGCTCGAGCCCACGACCACGGCCATGATGAAGATCGACAGGAGCACTGTCGCCAGCGACGAGTAGTTGAGTTGGAGGCCGGGCAGCAGCCCGTAGCTGTGGATGATCAGCGACACCCCCTGCCCCAGGATGTAGCCGACCACCGTGCCGAGCACGGCGTAGACGATGCTCTCAGCGAGGAACAGCGCGCCGATGTGCTTGGGCGCCAGCCCCACCGACGAGAAGATGGCGATCTCCCTCGTCCGCTCGTAGATCGAGCCGAGCATCGTGTTGAACACGATGAGCGCAGCCAGCAGCGTCGGCACCACCAGCGACCCTGCGCCCGTAATCGTGCTCGCGCCGCGGGTGCTGAACAGATC
>CAZDNN010000527.1:0-4622 GCA_964506385.1 uncultured Planctomycetota bacterium | reverse complement strand
GAGTCCGCCCGCGACCACGGCATCGCCGCGCGCTGCATCCTCGTCGGCGACGAGACGGCCGTCCGCCGCGCCGCGGGCGAGACCGGCATCCAGGTAGCCGACGAGGACATCGTCGCCACGGCCTCCCAGGAGGAGACCGCGGCACGCACCGTCGAGCTCGTGCAGGCTGGTGGGGTGGACATCATTCTCAAGGGGAACATCTCCACCCCCATCCTCAACCGCGCGATGATGCGCATCGTCGTCCGCAACACCATCAGCCTCGTCACCATGTTCGACACCGCGCCCGTCGCCCGCGGCAGGCCCATGTTGCTCACCGACCCCGGCGTCACCACGGTGTGCAGCTTCGGCCGGATGGTCGGCCTCATCGAGAACGCCGTGGACGTGGCACGGTCGATCATGGGCATCGACCGGCCCCGGGTCGCCGTCCTCTCGGCCAACGAGAAGGTCATCGACTCCCTGCCCTCGACCCGCGTGGCCCAGGCGCTTGCGCAGCGGCCTTGGGAACACTGCGTCGTGGACGGCCCGTTGTCCTTCGACCTCGCCGTCGATCCCGAGTCGGTCGCCCTCAAGGGCCTCCCGACCCACGGCGCCACGGGCGAGGTCGCCGGCCAGGCCGACATACTGGTCTGCCCCAACATCGAGTCGGCCAACGTCCTCTACAAGATGATCATGCAGAACGTCAAGTTCGGCCTAGGCACGTTTGCCGGCATCGCCGTCGGCGTCCAGGTGCCCTACATCATCCTCTCGCGGGCAGACAACGTCGAGACCAAGGTCCAGTCCATCGCCCTCGCGAGCCTCGCCGCCGAGCGGATGGACATGGGCCGGCGGCCGGCGCCGACCGGGCGGGCCATCACCCCATCGTTCGCCGATACCTATCGGGTGCTGGTGGTGAACCCCGGAGCGAGCTCGACGAAGGTGGCGCTCTTCGAGAACGCCCGCTGCGTGCGGGTGCACGAAGTCGCGCACGAGTCGCTCCCGCCGTCGGCGGAGCTGGCGACCGACGCCGCGCGACGGGAGGCGACGGTGCGGGCCTTCCTGGCGGAGCACGAGGTCGGGGATGTGGATGCGGTGGTCGGCCGGGGCGGCTTCCTGCCGCGGCCGGCAGGGAAGCTGGCGGCCGGCACGTACGCCATAGACGACGCCATGGTTGAGGCGATCACCACCCGCGCCGGGCGGCGCCACGCGGCGAACCTCGGTATCCCGATGGCCGCGGCGCTCGCGCGGGAGCTCGGCGTGCCGGCCTTCGTGGTCGATCCCGTGATCGTGGACGAGCTGGTGCCCGAGGCCGAGCTGTCGGGCTACGCGCCCATTCGGCGGCAGAGCGTCGCCCACGTCCTCAGCGTGCGGGCCGCCGCGCAGCGCGTCGCCGAGAAGATGGGCTCCCACATCGACCAGACGAACTTCGTGGTGGCACACCTCGGCAGCGGCATCACCGTGGCGGCGGTGAAAGCGGGCCGCATCGTGGACAACACGATCGCGCTCCTCGGCGAAGGCCCCTTCACACCCCAGCGCGCCGGCGCACTGCCCCAGCGCGACCTCATCGAGCTCTGCTACAGCGGCCGCTTCACCCGCGACGAGCTGCTCGACGAGCTCTCGACCCGCGCCGGCCTGAGGTCCTACCTCGGCGAGGACCGCATGGAGGTGATCGAGCAGCGTATCGCGGACGGCGACAAGGAAGCGGCCCGCGTCGTCGAGGCGATGGTCTACCAGATCGCCAAGGCCATCGGCGCCATGTGCGTCGCCGCAGGCCCCGACGCCGAGGCCATCATCCTCACCGGCGGGCTCGCCCGCTCGTCCCTCGTGGTGCGGGGCCTCAAGAAGCGACTCAGCCATATACTGCCCGTGCTCGTGCTGAAGGACACCCCCGAGATGGAGGCCATGGCCATCGGCGCCTGCCGCGTCCTCTGCGGCGAGGAACAGGCCCGCCGCTACCAGCCACCCGGGCCCTAGCCGGGAGGGCGAGGCCCCCGCCGAGCCGCCGATCGCCTGCTCCCTGACTCGATCTCTGCCGGAGGCTTGAAGCGATATGGCCGACGACCAGCAGAAGAAACACTGGGTCTTCCGCGTCCACCTGGCGGACCGCGCGGGGGCGCTGACGAGCATCGCCTCGGCGTTCTCCAACCGCGGGATCTCCATCGAGACCGTCGTCGGCCACGGCGCCGCTTACACCGGCAGCCACGACGGCGCTCTCGTCGCCACCGTGTGGTGCACCGAAGAGCAGAAGGACGAGATCGTCCGCGTCGTCCGCCGCCTCTCGAAGGTCCTCTCGCTCGAAGAGCACCCCTACGACTCCGAGAGCCTGCGCAAGAGCGCCATCGTGCGGGTCACCCGCCGCCTGGTGCCGAGCGACGTCGCGGGCCGCGAGACCTTCCTGACCTGCGAGCTCATGAGGGAGGACCGCGGCATCTACACCTACTTCCTCGCCGGCTCCCCGAGCGAGCTCGACCCCATCCTCGCCCGCCTGGGTGACGAGGGCGTCCTCGAGGATACCGTCTATTCCGTCGTCGGCCTTTAGCCCCGCTGTGCCCGGGCTGCGATACCCGGTGCCCAGAGCAACGAGAGCCCAGATGGCCATTCGCCGGCACTGCTCCCACACCGTGGCCTGCTGCTTCCTGGCGCTCCTCCCGATCGTGGCGATCGCCGGCGAAGCGCCGCCCGCCGTCCAGGAGGGCCTCTGCGAGTGCAAGGACACGCTCCGGCCCCTCCGCGACCCCGACCCGGAGGTCAACAAGCTGCTCGAGCCCTATCAGGTCGCACCGGCCCCCTTCCCCTGGCGGCTCAAGCGCATCGGGGTCGCCGAGCGGTACGAGGTCCACCGCCTGACGTTCCCCTCACCCACCCGCTTCGACGTGGCCGAGTGCAACACGGTCCACGCGGAGTACTATCTGCCGCGCCCGACGCCGAGAGCGGCGCCGGGGATGCTCGTGCTCCACATCCTGGACGGGCGGTTCGTGGTGGCGCGGCTGGTGTGCCAGAGCTTCGCGAAGATGGGCGTGCCGAGCCTGATGGTCCAGATGCCCTACTACGGGGACCGGCGTCCGCGGAACAAGGGGCTGTCGGAGATCATGCTCGAGAAGCCCGAGCGGATGTTCCAGGCAATGCAGGCCGCCGTGCCCGACTTCCGGAGGGCCGCGTCCTGGCTCCAGAAGCGCGGCGAGGTCGATCCCGACCGCATCGGGGTCCTGGGGGTGAGCCTGGGCGCCATCGCGGGCGCCCTCCTGGCTGGGGTGGACCCCCGCTTCAACCGCAACATCTTCGTCATCGGGGGCGGCGACCCCGCCACGATCGTCTGGCACGCGCCGGAGACCCGCGGGGTCCGGAGGGAGCTCGAGCGGATCGGCTACACCCGCGACACCCTGGCCGAGTCGATTCGCGGCGTGGACCCCATCACCTTCGCCCACCGCATCAACACCAGGCAGGTCATGCTAATCAACGCCACGACCGACAAGACCATCCCCAAGGCCTGCACCGTCGCGCTCTGGGAGGCCATGGGCAAGCCCTTCATCCGCTGGCACGCCGGCGGCCACTACTCGATGGGCCTCTACACCCCCCTCATCCTCTCCGATGCCTACAACGCCATCACCCGCCTGCCAGCCGACCCCTCCTGGCGCGAGAAGTGACCGACGAGAGCAGGCGTGGCTGCCTGCGTCCAGGCGTCAGCCGCCGTAGCTCCCGTACTTCCTGACCAGCTCGATGACGCGCTGGTAGCTGGCGAACGAGACGTTGTCGGGCACCGAGTGGTCGCTGTGGTAGATATAGCCGCCGCCCTGCTTCGCGGCGGTGACCTTCGTGCGGATCTCCTCCTCGAGCGCCGCGGGGTCGTCCTCGGCGGCGGCCATCGTGCGCACGTCGATCCCGCCCATGAAAGCCAGGACGTCGCCGTACCGCCGCTTGAGATCCAGCAGGTCCATCCCCGCCTTGACCTCGAGCGGCTGGAGACACGTCCAGCCCGAATCGAGCAGGTCCGGCACCAACTCCGTCACGTTCCCGCACGAGTGGAGGATGCACGGCAGGTCGCGGCTCTTGAACGGCTCGAGGAAGCGGCGGTGAGCCGGCTGGAGCAGCGCCCGGTAGATCCGTGGCGCGAAGAACAGGCCGTTGCGGTAGCCCAGGTCGTCGTAGAAGAAGGCGGCGTCGAAGGTGATGCCGCGGGCGAACAGCTCCTCGACGATCTGCACGCACAGGTCCGCCTGAGACATGAAGATGTCGGCCACCCACTCAGGCTCCTCGACCATGGCGGTGAGCAGGCGGACGGGGCCGAGCAGCGAGGCCGAGTTGTGATCGTAGCCGATGCCGCCGCCGAAAGTCAGGAAGAGGCCCCTCGCGCGTGCGTCGTCGTGGACTTTCCTGATGTGCTCGTAGTTCACGCGGCTCTCGTCGAAGGCCAGGCGGGGCTTGTGCTCCTCCCAGTCGGCGCGGGTCCTGATCGTGAAGTCCACCAGCTCGGGCGTCGAGGTCCTGCCCTTCCAGTTGCGGTGGATGGCGCCCTCGGAGCGCCGCTCGACGATGTACTCGTCGGTCTCCTCGATCACCTCGGTGGGGAGGCGGAGCGAGAGGTCGGGACCGACCTTGACGAACTCGTAGCCGAAGAACGCGTGGGGCGACACGCCCTCGGGCAGGCC
>CAZDNN010000526.1:0-4623 GCA_964506385.1 uncultured Planctomycetota bacterium | reverse complement strand
GGCTCGCCGGCGACGGCGAGCGCGGGCAGGACAGCGGCGGCGAACACGGTCAGCAGGGACATCCGGTGGCGCATGCTGCGGTTCCTCTCTGTGCGGGGCCGATCGCTGATGAGGTCTACCTGCCAGTATACGGAGGCGGGGGATGATAGGCGAGCGGGAGCGACCGGTCGGTGAAAAGCCGGGGCAGGGCGTTGACAAATCGCCGCCGCTGGCTACAATCGGGGCTGTCGCGTCCGCACGGGGTCCCGGCGAGGGCGTCAGAGCATCGGATCCGCGACGGGTGCGTGAGTCACGCTGAGGCCGCCGGCTCGGGGCCTTCGCGTTGGGAACCGTGGTCACTGTCATGGAGGAGCAGGCATGTCGAAACGAGTGTTGAAGGTGGGCCTGGTCGGCGGCGGAGGCGGGGCGTTCATCGTGAACCCGCACCAGAAGGCGATCCACTTCGATGGCACCCGGCGGGTGACGTGCGCGGCCCTGCACCAGGACCCGAAGCTGGCCATGAAGTACGCCGAGGAGTGGCCCTACCCCATCCAGGGCTACCCGACCTACGACGAGATGATCCAGGCCGAGGCCGCCAAGCCCATCGGCGAGCGGATCGATTACGCCGTCATCGTCACGCCCAACTTCGTCCACTACGATCCCGCGATGAAGCTGATCAAGGCCGGCATCCCCGTCTTCTGCGAGAAGCCACTGACCATCACGGCCAGGCAGGCGATGAGCCTCGCCAAGGCCGTGGCGAAGGCCAAGGTGCCCTTCGGCATCGCCCACACGTACCTCGGCCACTGGTCGAGCTGGGTCAGCCGCTGGATCATCACGAGCGGCAAGCTCGGCGCGGTGCGCTGGGTGGACGCCTACTACCTCCAGGGCTGGCTCGCCACGAAGCTCGAGGATGAGGGACAGCAGCAGGCCTCCTGGCGCACGAACCCGAAGATGGCGGGCGCGAGCTGCTGCGGCGGCGACATCGGCAGCCACGCCTTCATGCAGCTCCGCTTCGTCACAGGCCTCGAGGTCACGGCCCTGCGCGGCATGATCGAGACCTTCCTGCCCGGCCGCCAGCTCGACGACCACTTCACCACCTACTGCGACCTGAGCAACGGCGGTAAGGCCCTCATCCGCGCCAGCCAGATCGCCATCGGCCACAAGAACGACCTCGGCATCGAGGTCAACTGCGAGAAGGGCAGTCTCATCTGGCGTCAGGAGGACGCCGAGCTTATCACCATCCGCCTGCCCGACGGCAGCGAGCGGCTCTACTGGCGCGGCGCCATGCCCGCGAAGGACAACGTGCTCGGCAAGGTGCCCGCGTGGGTCGCCGAGGAGCCGACGATCCCGAGCGGGCACGTCGAGGCCTTCCACGACGCCTACGCGCGGCTCCACCGCAGCTTCGAGGCCGACGTGCGCAAGTACAACGCCGGCAAGAAGTTCGCCTGCGACGGCTCGAAGTACGCGAATGTCGAGGACGGCGTCAAGCACATGAAGTTCATCGAGGCCGCCGTCAAGAGCGCCAAGAGCGGCTCGAAGAAGGTCAGGATGTAGAGCGGCCCAGTGACCGCTGCGAACCAGGTGCGCGCCCGGGGGCCGTCGTGGCCCCCGGGCGTCGCGCGTTCTGGCCGTGGCGCCTGACGCGAGGAGGCGCTGCGTTGAGCGGGACGCAGGCAGCGACGCTCCAGCGTCACGAAGCAGGATAGGGCCTTACCTCGATCCCCCACGCTGGAGCGTGGTTCTGCCCGTCCCGACGCTGGAGCATCGAGACGAGAAGACAGGGTGGGCACGTTGAGAGCGACGTGGACGGGGCGCAGCAGAGGCCGCGCCCCGAGTGGGTTGTGCATTGTGGCAGGCGGCCGGTCAGACGATGAGGCGCAGGCCGAGCTCCTGGAGTTGTTTTTCACTGACGGGGCTCGGGGCGCCGGTCATGAGCTCGACGGCCTTCTGAGTCTTCGGGAAGGCGATGACCTCGCGGATGCTGTCGTGGCCGAGCATGAGGGCCATTATGCGGTCGAGGCCGAGCGCGATCCCGCCGTGCGGCGGCGCCCCGTACTTGAGGGCGTCGAGCAAGAAGCCGAACTTCTCCCGCGCCTCGTCTTCGCCGATCTCGAGCAGGCGGAAGACCCGCTGTTGGACGGCCTGCTGGTGGATTCGGATGCTGCCGCCGCCGATCTCGGTGCCGTTGAGCACCAGGTCGTAGGCGCGGGCGAGGACGTCGAGGGGGCGCTCCTCGAGGATGCCGAGGTCCTCGGGCCGCGGCGAGGTGAAGGGGTGGTGCCGCGGGTCGGGCCGGCCCGTCTCCGGGTTGTGCTCGAAGAGCGGGAAGTCCACGACCCAGCAGAAGGCGAACTCGCCTTCGGGGACGAGCCCCAGCTCGCGGGCGAGCCGCCGCCGCAACTCGTCCAGGCACGTGGCCACCACCTCAGGCCGGTCGGCGACGAACACCAGCACGTCGCCCGGCTCGCCGCCCATCCTGGCCCGAAGCTCGGCCTTCTGCTCGTCGCTGAAGAACTTCGCGATGCTCGAGGCGAGCTGCCCCTGCTCATCGACCTTCATCCAGGCCAGGCCCCGCCCGCCGAACTCCTTGAGCCATTCGCCGAGCCGCTCCATCTCGCTTCGGGAGTACTTCGCGCCGCCGCCTCTGGCGCAGAAGCCCTTGACCCGGTGGCCACGCTCAGCGGCGCCGGTGAAGACGCGGAACTCGCATTGCGCCGCCACGTCCGTCACGTCCACGAACTCCAGGCCGTAGCGCAGGTCGGGCTTGTCGGTGCCATACTGGTCCATCGCCTCGGCGTAGGAGATGCGGCGGATAGGCGTGGCGATGGCGATGCCGAGCATCGTCTGCATCAGCTCGGCCATGAGGCCGTCGATGAGGGCGTAGACGTCCTCCTCGTCGATGAAGGACATCTCGACGTCGAGCTGTGTGAACTCCGGCTGGCGGTCGGCCCGCAGGTCCTCGTCGCGGAGGCACTTGACGATCTGGACGTACTTGTCGAGCCCGGCGACCATGAGGAGCTGCTTGAAGAGCTGGGGCGACTGGGGCAGGGCGTAGAAGCAGCCAGGGTTGACGCGGCTCGGCACCAGGTAGTCGCGGGCGCCCTCGGGCGTGCTCTTGGTCAGGAGCGGGGTCTCGACGTCGATGAAGCCGCGGGTGGCGAAGTAGTCACGGATGACCTTGAAGGCCTGGCTGCGGAAGACGAGGCTGCGCTGGACGGCGGGCCGCCGCAGGTCGATGTAGCGGTAGCGCAGGCGGATCTCCTGGCCCACGTCCACGCGGTCCTCGATCTCGAAGGGCGGGGTCTCGGCGGGGTTGAGCAGCTCGACCTCGTCCACGTAGATCTCGACCTCGCCTGTGGCCATCTTGGGGTTGACCATGCCCTCGATGCGGTGGCGCACCTCGCCGCGGCAGGCGATGACGTACTCGGAGCGGAAGCCGTCGGCGACGTCGAGCGCCGCCTGGTTGTGCTCGGGCTTGAAGACCACTTGGGTCAGGCCCTCGCGGTCCCGCAGGTCGATGAAGATCACGCCGCCGTGGTCGCGGCGGCTGTGGACCCAGCCGCAGAGGGTGACGGTCCGGCCGACGTGCTCGGCACGCAGCTCGCCGCAGGTGTGGGTTCGCTTCAAAGGCATCGGCATCTGTCCTTTCGTCGGTACGTTCGAGCCGGGTCAGCAGGCAGAGGACACAGCGCGTGATTCGTGATTCGTGATGCGTGAGAAGAAGAAAGCTCGGAGGAAGGGAAACCTGGCGAATGGCTCCGAGGAGCAGGCCTGCCCTTAGAGCCTCGGAGCGAACCCGCCTGGTCACGCATCACGCATCACGTATTGAGGTCCACCCCGCCGGCGCCTTCGCCTCGGCGCTCGCGGAGCTTCTCGACGACGGCGTCGATGCCCGGGAGAGGTGTCTGCTCTCCCGAGGCCATCTCCTTGAGCTTGAGGGTGCCAGAGGCGAGCTCATCGTCGCCGATGACCGTGACGAAGCGCGCGCCGAGCTTGTTGGCGCTCCGCATCTGCGCCTTCAGGCTGCGGCCCTCGTAGTCCGTGTCGGCGGCGAGACCGGCGCGGCGCAGAAGGGTCAGGTAGCCGAAGGCCGCGGCGCGGGCGGCCTCGCCCATCGTCACGATGTAGAGGTCGAGCGGCTCCGGCTCCGCCGTCTGCTCGGCGGCCTCGAGGGCCATGAGGATGCGCTCGACGCCCGCCGCCCAGCCGACGGCGCCAAGGGACGGGCCGCCGAGGTCCTCGATCAGATTGTCGTAGCGGCCGCCGCCGCACAGCGCGTCCTGCGCGCCGAGCCCGCTGTGGGTGATCTCGAAGACCGTGCCCGTGTAATAGTCGAACCCGCGGACCAGGTACGGGTCTTCCTCGAACGCGATGCCCGCGCTGGCCAGCGCCTCGGCCACGGCGGCGAAGTGCTGCCGCTCCGCCTCGGGCAGGTGGTCGAGGATGCGCGGGAGCTGGCGGGTGATGGCCCGGCACTGCTCGCGCTTGCAGTCGAGCACGCGGAAGACGTTGCGGTCGAGCCGCCGCTGGCAGTCGGGACACAGGGCCTTGAGCTGTTTCGAGAGTTCGGCCTTGATGAGATCGCGGTAGCCGGACCTCGACTCGGGCGTGCCGATAGCGTTCAGCCGTACGACGTAGCCCTCG
>CAZDNN010000525.1:0-4625 GCA_964506385.1 uncultured Planctomycetota bacterium | reverse complement strand
AAAAGCTGGTTGGGGCCACCAGGCTTCCTGCCGTCACGAACGCCGCGCCTGCCCCTGTAGCCTCTGGAAGAGCCCTTTTTCTGCCTCGCCCTCATCCTGCCCTGCCATTGATTCAGAATCGTGGCGAGCCATATAGGTAGGTTTCCTTGAAGCTCACTTCGTATGTGGCGGCGGGATCGAGGCCGCGCAGGCGGGCGTCGAGCGTCGTGTAGGGGCTCTGCGGCCTGCGGCACCCAGCTTCCCACGCCCGAGGGCCAGCCGCCCTCGAACCAGCCGGCGTCCAGCCAGTAGACCTCGACCCCGAGCGTCGCCATCCTCGCGATGCACGCGAGCTGGTTGGGCTCGGTGACGTCGTTGCCGCTGTTGAACACGAACCAGGTGTTCTGTGTGACGAGCGGCGCGGCGGCCTCCCCCTCCGCGCGAGGCACGCAGTGGGCTAGGAGCAGGCGGCGGAGCAGGTTGTGGCCGTGGAGGCGGTCGTCCCCCTGCCAGAGCACCAGGAGGATGCGGGGCGTGCGGATGCTCTCGCCGGGGTGGAGCTTCAGGTGGATGGTCTGTTGGCCCGCCTGGAGCGCGAGCGAGCCGTTATCGCTCCGCTGGAGGCGCAGCGCCCATTGCCCCGACCAGCCGATGGCGCCGACGGCCCCGCCGCCCGGCCACGCGAGGTTGAAGAAGGGCAGCCGCCCGTCGGATGAGCGGCCCCCGTTCGGCGCGAGATCGGCCGGGGCCGTCGGCGGCACGGGCTGGTCGATGGGCAGGAAGTCGGTGGGCGAGCACGTGCTGCCGTGGGCGTGGTGGAGGACCACATCGCTCTTCGCGGGGACGCCGATGCCGAGGTCGAGGGGGAGGATTCGCTCGAGGATCAGCGTGTCGGCGTCGCCCGTATTGCGGAAGCGCAGGACCGCATCGACGGCGGGGAAGCTGTCGAACAGGGTGACCTCGGCCGTGACCTCGAGGCCGGTCGCGGGGTCCGCCCACGTCACGGCGTGCTTCTCCTGGCCGTCCGCCGCGGGCAGCGTCGCGTGTGTTCGCTTCCACGTCGGGAGCAGCTCCGCCGAGGGCTTGCCGCCGTAGACGAAGGAGAAGGGGATGGCGGCGGACAGGCCCGTGCCCTTCGTCACGAGCGTCATTTCGTCCAGCCAGATGCGCTTGCCGTTGTCCAGCATGACGGAGGCCTCTGCCCAGTCGGTTTGGTCCCAGCCCGGCCCGTCGCCGGCGTCGAGGACGCGCAGGGTGAGCTCGCGGGCGCCGCCCAGCTCCACGCGCACGGGCAGCGCCCCGTCGCTGCCGCGGCGCACGCCTGAGCGGAAGGCCTCCTTGCCGCCGACCTCGACGACGAGCACCACGCTGCCCTTCTGGCCGCGCGTATCGTGGTTGTGGTCGATGCCCGCCTCGGCCTCGAAGAGCCTGCCCGGACCGGGCAGGCGGACGGCGATCTCGCTCACCGAGTGGGTGCCCAGGCCGCGCTCGTAGCGCTTACTGCCCAGCCGCATCGGCGTGTCGAGCACCGACCGGCGGAGGCGGAACTGCCCGTGATCCTGCCGCCGCACCTCCAGCCCAGGCGAAGTGTGTTGCGGGGCCGCCTGGCCGAGCAGCGGCGCCGCGGCCCACTCCCGCGCCGCGCGCACCTCGACCGTCGCCGCGCCGCTCGCGCCGGAGAGCGCGAGAGTGGCCAAGGCGATCAGCGCCGGTGCGCTTCGCGTCGAGCTCGTCCTCCACACGACGCCTTTCAGCTTCCCACAAGGGGGGCACCCGCGTCAAGCGGTGCAGCGGGCATAGCCCCAGATCCGGGGGAGGCCCCAAGGCGCACGAGCCGGAATACAGGGCCGCCGTCACCAAAGCCTCGGGGCGCACTCGATGGCGCTTCGCCCCCAACAGGTCGAGGGCTCACGCCGCAGGGCTCCGCGCAGGTCTGCTGTGGGAGCGTAGCATTGGTGCGCCGGCGTGTGGCATGCAGAGCCGGAGACTGATCCCACACCTGCGCAGGTGTGGGATCATGCCGCTCGCCCCGGCCTTGATCCTGGGGTTCTCCCGCCACACCTGCGCAGGCGTGCGATCATCGGCGACCTCGCCGCTCGCGATCGTCATCCCACACCTGCGCAGGTGTGGGATCATCCCCGGGATCTCGGCACCGTGCGCTCCTCCTCATCCATAGCCACATGGAGGCGGATCCGGCCCCACCTGAGCAGGGCCTTCCCATCGGCACCAGAGCCCGTCGCCAGCACGACGGAGCACGACGAGGGCAATCGTGGGAGAACCGCTCCGATCAGGGTAATACTCCGATGCGGCCACGAGCTTGACAGCCGGCGCGGGTTCTGGTCTCCTGTGGCGGCTGCGGAGGCGTTGATCGAAGGAGAGCCAGCGGTGAGGAAGGCATTGACCCTGGTCGCCGTGCTCGCGGGCGCGGTGGTCGCCGGCCAGAGGAATACGGGGCCGTGGGACCTCGAGGCGCTGGTGCGCGAGCCCGCGGTCGAGTGGCTGGACAGGGAAGGAACGCTCCGGTCGCTCTGCTACGCGGGAGAGCCGCTCGCAGGGAAGCCGACACGCATCTTCGCGTACTACGCGGTGCCGGAGAAGCGGGATGGCAGGGTCCCCGCCATGGTGCTCGTCCACGGCGGCGGGGGGAAGGCGTTTCCCGAGTGGGCGACGCTGTGGGCGAAGCGCGGCTATGCGGCTATCGCAATGGACCTCGCGGGCAAGGGCCCTGATGGCAAGCGCCTGCCCGACGGCATGCCCGACCAGGGCCATCAGCAGAAGTTCCTCGACATCTCGAAGGGCCTGAAGGAGGCCTGGCCCTACCACGCCGTCGCCGCCGTCATCCGCGCCCACTCGCTCCTCCTCGCCCAGCCCGAGGTCCATCCCGGGCGGACCGGCCTCACCGGCATCTCCTGGGGCGGCTACCTCACCTGCATCGTCGCGGGGCTCGACGACCGCTTCAAGCTCGCCGTGCCCGTCTACGGCTGCGGCTTCCTCGGCGACAACAGCGCCTGGCTCGGCACCTTCGAACGGCTGATGAAGCCGGCGGACCGCAAGCTCTGGCTCGCGACGTTCGACCCCTCCGTCTATCTGCCGCACGCCACGATGCCCATGCTCTGGGTCAACGGCACTAACGACCACTTCTACCCGCTCGACAGCTATCAGCGGAGCTACCGCCTCCCGACCGGCCCACGAGTCCTTTGCATCACCGTCCGCATGCCCCATGGCCACCAGGCGGGCTGGCGCCCCGTCGAGATCGGCCTCTTCGCCGACCAACAGCTTCGCGGTGGGAAGCCGCTGGCCACACTCGGCGCGATGCAGGTGAAGGGCGGCGAGGTGACGGCGACGGTCGAGGCCGCCGTCCCCATCGCCAAGGCCGCCATGCACTCGACGACAGACACGGGCGTCTGGGAGAAGCGGAAGTGGGCGACCACCCCAGCGCAGGTCGCCGACGGCGCGGTCCGCGCCAGGCTCCCAGCCGGCCGTCCCCTCGTCTTCTTCGTCACCGTCACCGACCAGCGTGGCGCTGCTGCCAGCACGGAGCACGCCGAGCTGCCCGCACAGCCGACCGCGGGAGAGTCTTCCAGCGCAACATGCGCGCATGTTGGGCCGAGGAAAACCCGGACTGGGCACACCTTATGGGATCGAGCGGCACCCTGAGCCTGCCGAAGGGTGCGGTCGATCCCGTAAGGCTTGCTCTTCGCTGGCAAGTGGTGTGGCTGGGGAGCTGTTGAAGAGGCAAACAAAACCAACGGAGTTGGCTTTGTTTTCTAGTGTGCCCAGCCCGAGTTTTCCTCTTGGGTTGCGGCCACGGGCCGCGTTAGGGAGATGAGCGTGCGCGGCGTGGCGAGATGGCTGGCAGGGTCGCGCTGGTGCCGAGCGGCACTGTTCGGCGTGGCGATGGCCGCGGCGGCGGGCGGGTTGATGCTGGTGTTCCCGCTGAAGGGCTCGGGGGTCAGCAGCCGTTTGCGGACGCTCTATCTGCCAGGCTTCGCGGCCGTCCGCCTGCTCGGGGGGAGGCCCGGCGTGGGCGCCGACGTCGAGCGCGTCCTGCTCGTCGCCAGGCTGGGAACCGTCCTCCTCTACAGCGTGGTGGGGGGCGTCGTGGGCGCGGCGTTCCGGCGGTGGCAATGGGCCGCGGTGGTCTGTGTCCTGTCTCTGGCCGCGGTGGTCGGTATCGCCGCCAGGGTGGACAGGCGGGAGGCGCAGCGACGCACCGACTACGAGCAGGGGCTGCGCAGGCGGTACCTGGCTCAGGCGCAGGCCCGTCTGGAGACCCATCCCGAGGATGTGGAGGCCCGCAGCCTGATCGCCCACTACTCGCTCTATTACTTCGATGCGCCCGACGTGGCGGAGCGCGAGTACCGCAGGATCATCGAGATCGAAGGCAACCAGCCGACCCTCCATTCGCTCCACGCCCACCTCGAGCTGGCTATCGTCTGCCAGGAGCAGGGCCGCCGCGACGAGGCGGCAGAGGAGTTTCGCCGCTACCGGGAGCTCATCGGCCAACTGGCGGTTCCGGACGGGGACCGCGCGATCCTCCTGCTGCGCGAGAAAGACTACGGCAGGTGAATAGCCGGCCAGGCCGTGCGTCTGGTAGGATGGAGGAAAGGGAGGGCCTGCGAGGAGCATGACGATGAAGACAAGCA
>CAZDNN010000524.1:0-4641 GCA_964506385.1 uncultured Planctomycetota bacterium | reverse complement strand
CCGAGCACCTCGAGGCGGCCGAGGCGGAGGCCAGGGCCATCGGAGAGCGTCCTGGCGAGATCCGCACGACCTCGCTCGTTGCCCAGGAGAAGAACGAGATCAAGGGCAAGCTCGACGCCATCGTGGGGCAGACCGTGGATGAGGACAACCTGCGCCGCAAGGAAGAGGAGCTCGAGCAGCTCGAGGCCTACGTGGCCGAGCGCACCGCACATATCGAGCAGCTCGAGGCCGACGTGGCCGAGCGCCGCGAGATCTGGCAGCGCGAGGTCAAGGCCATGATCGAGGACCTCTCGTGGGTCATGCGCGCCCTGCTGCTGGACGGCGCGTTCCGCGACGTCCGCCTCGAGGTGGCCCACGCCGAGAACCCCGAGCGCGCCGAGCTGGCCATCCGGGCCCGCACCAAAGGCCCCCAGTGGCTCGACTACCGCGAGCTCAGCGGCGGCGAGAAGGTGCTGTGCACCGAGGCCCTCATCATGGCTCTCCACACCATGACCGACTCGCCCGTGCACGCCATCGACGAGTTCACCCAGCGGCTCGACAAGACAAATGCGGCGGCGGCCTTCGACATCGTCCGGAAGACCTTCGAGATGACGTCGCGGACCCAGCCGCGGTTCGTCCCGCAATTCGTCCTGCTCTGTCCCGAGGCATTCGGCCTCGAGGAGAACGAGTTGATCAGCCACATCGTCCTGGTCGAGGCGAGGCTCCGTGGACAACGAGCCCGAGAAGCGGACAACTGACGATCACGTGCTCTCGCGGCTGTGGGACATCGCCCACAAGTACAAGCGGGCGCTCCAGCGCGGCGACGTGCTCCCACTCGGCGAGTCTGAGGGCGACCGGCAGGCCGTCTCGCCCTTCGGCGAGCGGCTCGCGACGACCACCGAGCGCAACCTCGACGGGATCACCTACCGCTCGCTGGCCGAGATGCAGGTGCGGCGCGACACCCGCCGGCTGCTGTCGAACCTGCCGGGCGGTGTGCGGCTGCGGCGGCTGGGCTTCGAGGTCGCCGTGCGGGCCAAGCCCGTCGTCTTCATCCACGGTCCTGGCGAGATCGCGACGCTGGGGCTGCTCGCCTCGGTGAACTTCACGGCCGAGCGGGCGGAGCCTGAGCCTGCGATGGACGAGGCCCTCGCGGGCCTCGACGAGAGCGAGCACCGCGTGCGGATGCACGAGGTGGACGAGGCGGAGCTCGACCGGATGCGCGGCGAGGTCAAGCGTCGGCTGGTCGGCCGCCGCTTCGGCCGGGGCGAGCTGGCCAGGAGGGTCACCAGCTCTGAGGCCGACCTGCTGTCGCAGCTCTCGCGGCGGGGCGAGGTGGCGGTCATCGTCCACCGGGACGGCGGGATTGAGATTCGCGAGGGCGGCGGCAGGCGCGGACGCAGGACCGTGGCCGTGGCCCTGAAGCCGAGAAGGCGGAACGCGCACGATGGATGACGAGACCCAGGCCGGCGAGACGCGCGAGGCCCCGGCGGTCGATGAGGCCCTGCTGCCGCAGCTCATGGCGGTCCTGACGGCACGCTGGCGGCAGGAGAATGGCCGCCTGGCGATTGGCGCGCCCAGGCGACGGCTGCTCGAGGCCCTGCGCATCGACGACGAGAGCTTCGAGTTCCTGCTCCACAAGCTGGCCGACAAGGCGGCGGTGCTGGGACTCGAGCTCCGCGACTACCGCCGCGGCGGCGACACCTGGCTCTGTCTGACCGCCGTCCACGGAGGTCCGAGCGAGCTGCTCGATCGCGAGCAGGGGGTCCTCGGCCTCCTCATCCACCTCGTGCTGAGGAGCGGGCGGCGGCGCTGTGCCGCGATGGACGAGATCCGCGAGATCCTCGTCGGGCGCGAGTACCTGACCGAGCACCAGCTCCAGCGCATCCTCCAGCGGCTCGACTACCTGGGCTACATCCGCCGCAGCCGCGGCACCGTGCACCTCGACGCGCGGACGACCCTGGAGTTCGACGATGCGGCGCAGAAGGAGATCGCGGAGCAGGCGCGGGCGCTGATTCTGTGAATGCGTGATACGTGATGCGTGACCACAGCCCGCTTCGCCAGGATTGCTCTTCTCGGATCACGCATCACGCATCACGCGCTCGGCATCGCCCTGCGGCCCGTGAGTCTTCGGGAATGCTCCAATGCCCACCGACATCTCTCTGGTCTCGATCCGCTGCCTGGGCCACGGCGGCCAGATGCTGCTGAGCCAGGCCATCCTCGAGGGCTGGCAGATGTGCGACCGGTGCCATCTGTTCATCTGCCCCGAGTGTGCCGCGGCCTTCGAGGAGGAGAAGGAAGGGCTGTGCCCCGGATCGCAGACCCACGGCCACCACGCCATGGCGTTGGTGGGCATCCCGACCGACGAGGTGCTGCTCTTCGTCCAGCGCGAGGTCGAGGCCCCGAAGGTCGGGCCGCTGGTCTACGACGTCTTTTTCCGGCATCGCTCCATCGAGCTGGATCCCCTCGCCGTCTCCGTGGCCCGACGCCAGGAGCGCAGGACGCCGCCCGACGATCCCCTCGCGGTGCTCCGACGCGAGGACTGGAAGCGGTTCGGCGCCGTGATGGTCAAGCGGCGGCGAGGGCGCTACGTGACCTGGGGGCCTGTGGGGTGAGGATGCAGGGACTGCCGATTTCGGATTTGCGATTGCCGATTGAGAAGGCCGTGGGATGACCATGCCCTCTGTCAGATCCGTCTACGTGCTTCGTCGCGTGGTCGCTGAGCTGATGGCCTTCTGCGAGCGGGCGATGCCCGATGAGGCGCTGGGGGTGCTGGTGGGCTGGCGCTGCCAGTACGACGGCGGACGCTATGTGCGGATCGTGGACTGGGCATCGGGCGAGACGGACGCAGGCCCCGTCCACGCCCAGTTCACGCCCGTGGGCGTCGCAGCGTACCACATCGAGCTGGACGAGAAGTACGGGGTCGAGCGCGACGGCCCCCACCTCGTCGGCGTGTTCCACTCGCATCCCTTCGGAGGGCAGCCGCGGCTGTCGGAGCGCGATCTGGCGACCTTCGCCAGCTTCCCCTACAGCGCCGCTGGGAACGTCTTTGTGTTGGTGAATCCGCGCACGGGCCATTTCCTCGTCTATCAGCGTGACGAGACGGGGGAGCTGGCCGAGCAGGAGTGGGTGGAGTATGCCCCGAAGCCCGTCGAGGCCGATTGAGGCCGGCGGCGACGACCGCCACGACCGCACGCGCCGCTTCTTCGGCGCCCGCGGCCTGCGGCGCATCGCGCGATCCCGCGTCCTCATCATCGGCGCCGGCGCCATCGGCAACGAGGTCGCCAAGAACCTGGCGCTGGTGGGCGTCGGGGCACTGACCATCGTGGATTTCGATACGGTCGAGGCGTCGAACCTCAATCGCTGCATCTTCTTCCGCGAGCGAGATGTGGGGCGCAAGAAGGTGCATGTCCTCCGCCGCGCCCTGAAGTCTGCTGCGCCCGCCACCGAGCTGGCCGTCTACGCCAAGCCGATACAGGAGGCCCCCGACGCGGTCTGGGACGCGGATGTCGTAGCCCTCTGCGTGGACGACGAGTTCGCCCGCTACTACGTCAACGCCCGGCTGCTGGGGGAGCGGCGGCGGGTGCCCGTCGTGAATGGCGCGATGGGCCGCACGTGGGCGGAGGTGACCGTCCTGGTGCCGGGGCAGACGGCGTGCCTGGTGTGCCTGTGGAGCCAGGAGTACCTGGAGAGCATCCTCGGCGACGAGGTGCGGGAGAAGTGCGATGCATTCTTCGAGAAGACGCGCGTGCGATTCCCCGCGATTTCGATCTTGACATCCGTCGTGGGTGGGATAACATCGACAGAGGTCGTGAAGCTGCTGGCCGGTCCGAGCGACGCGATGGTCCCCGCCCTCGGCCAGCGGATTCGATACGATATCGGATGCCATGAGTTCTCCGTCCACGACATCGTGGCCAACCCTCGATGTGTGGACGCCATGTGCAGAAAGCGAAGAGATGCGTGATACGTGATGCGTGAGAAGCAGGGCAGGCGTGCGTGGTGGGCTCACGCATCGCGAGCCCGATCCCCGTTTCCTTACCCCCGAAGAGGAGTTGGATGATGCCTCAGACACCCGAGTATGCCGAGATCCTGGTGGACGTGGAGCCCGCGAACAAGACGTTCCGCATCCGCGTGGACCGGGGGAGCACGGTGGCCGATCTGGTGGACGCGATCATCGAGCGATGCGAGAGCGACGGTGTGGACGTAGGCCGCTGGGCGCGGGGCCGCGTGGGCCGCGGCAACGTGTCGCTGGTGCTCATGCGGAAGGCCCAGGGCAACGCCGCGCTGCCGCCGACCGTCGAGTTCGGCCGCATCGAGCCCGTCGTCGAGCCCGAGGAGCGCTTCAGCCTCGACGCCACCGCCATCGTCGGCTAGCCGCAGCAATGTTCCGATTCCCGACAGGGATCTTCAACGAGCGGATCGCCGTCTTCGTCGATGCCTTCTACGAGGAGATGGCGCGGCTGTACTGCGCCCAGGGCTGGGGCTGGGAGGAGCCGCGCCGCGGCGACGGCCGGTGGGACCATCCCGACTTCACCCTGCGGGTCGCCCGCCGCCACAAGGACCGCGCCATCCGGACCCTGGAGATCGAGTTGGAGCACCTGCCGGGCGTCCAGAGCGTCAGCCGCGAGGGCAAGGTGACGCTCACGCGGCGGCATCGGTTCCGCA
>CAZDNN010000523.1:0-4655 GCA_964506385.1 uncultured Planctomycetota bacterium | reverse complement strand
GCAGCCACGCAGCCCTGGTTACCTTCGCTCCACGCATAGCATCAAGCACCGCAGGTCCCCCAATACAGGACCTGAGTATAATCCGTCGCGGCCATGATGCCAAGCGCGTTTTTCGGGTTTGTGGCACGATCCTGCACCCCGCAAGACACTCGCTCAGGGTCCCGGTCGGACTGCCGCCACACCCGTCCTGGCCGCCAGCGAAGCCGGAGCAGCGACGGTGGACCGCGCACGCGCCGCTACGACTTGACGTCGCCGCCTCGCCGCATATCATCAGAGGCTACCCGGTGGCTGCTGAGGCGATACGCCGATGAGTTCCGATGACAAGGCCCTCGACGTCCGCTGTCCCGCCAAGCTGAATCTGTTTCTGGAGGTGGTGCGGCGGAGGGCGGATGGATACCACGAGATCGATACGGTGATGCAGGCGATCAGCCTGTTCGATGAGCTGGAGATCGCTCCGCGCGACGACGGCGAGCTGCGTCTGGCGTGCAGCGACCCGGCGCTGCCGACCGATGAGGGCAATCTGGTGGTGCGGGCGGCACTGGCGCTCCGCGAGAGGACGGGTTGCGCTCTCGGGGCGACGTTGCGGCTGACCAAGCGCATCCCCTCCGAGGCGGGGCTCGCCGGCGGCAGCAGCGATGCCGCCGGGGCACTCGTGGGGCTGAACGAGGCGTGGGGCACGGCACTCGGCACGGAGGAGCTGGCGGAGCTGGCGGCGGCCGTGGGGTCCGATGTGGCCTTCTTCCTGACGGGCGGCGCCGCCCGATGCACGGGCCGCGGCGAGCAGGTGGAACCCCTCGGTACGACGCCCAGGACTCACTATGTGCTGGTCTGCCCGCAGGTCAAAGTGTCCACGGCGCTGGCCTACGGGAAGCTGCGTTTTCCCTTGACACCTGTGGACCAAGTCGCTACCATGACCGTCCGCAGCCTGGTGGATGGCGATATCGAGGGTCTGGGCTCCTCGCTGTTCAATCGGCTCGAGGAGCCGGCCCTCGCGCTTTATCCCGAGCTGCTGGAGGCGAAGAGGCGTCTGGAGGCGACGGGCCTTTTCGCTGGGGTGGCGATGAGCGGGAGCGGCTCTGCGCTCTTCGGCCTGTGTCGGCCAGAGGGGCGGCAGGCGGCATTCGCTGGCGCCGCGGAGCTGGGCCTGGGCGAGACCCTCGCCGTGGAGGGCGTCGCCCACGGGGTCAGGACCTTCGCCGTCCACTGAGGGTAAGGAGTACGCTGGGCCGGAGGACACACCTGCGCGGGAACACAACGCCTGTCCCCCCCTGTGCCGGGGGGAAGGGAGGTGCCCGATGGAGGTCACCGAGGTTCGCGTCAAGCTGGTCGGCCGCCGGGACGACAAGCTTCGGGCATTCTGCACCGTCACGTTCGACCACTGCTTCGTGGTGCGTGACCTGAAGGTCATCAGTGGGACGCGGGGGCTGTTCGTGGCGATGCCGAGCCGCAAGCTCACGGACATCTGCCGCAAGTGCGGAGCCAAGAATCACTTGCGAGCACGATACTGCAACGACTGCGGCATGCGGCTGAACCCCGATCGCGCCGAGCGCGACGAGGCCGGCCGCCCCAAGCTCCACGCCGACGTGGCGCATCCCATCCACCAGAGCTACCGCGAGCAGCTCCAGCGCATCGTCCTCGAGGCCTTCAAGGAGGAGCTCGCACGCTCGCAGGAGCCCGGCTACCGCCCCACCCACGACGACTACGGCGCCGACGAGCCCGGTGGCGATGAGGACGCGGACGACACGGCCACCCCCCAGCCCATGCCACCCGAGCCTCCGCCCGACAGCCAGGACAAGCCACCCAGCCACAGGTTTGGAGAGGGCCTCATTCCTTGAGCAAAACTGGAGCGCAGATACTCGTCGAGACGCTCGTTGAAGAGGATGTCGCGCACCTCTTTGGAATTCCAGGCGGCGTCGTAATCCCCGTATTTGACGTGCTTTATGACTATGAGAGCCGGGGCGAGCTCCACGTCATCCTCACCCGCCACGAGCAGGGCGCGGGCCACGCCGCAGACGGCTATGCACGGGCCAGCGGAAAGGTCGGCGTCTGCATCGCCACCTCGGGACCAGGCGCGACGAACCTGACCACCGCCATCGCCACGGCAAACTTCGACTCCGTGCCCCTCGTCGCCATCACCGGCCAGGTGCCGACCCAACTCATCGGGAACGACGCTTTCCAGGAAGCCGACACCACGGGCATCATGCGCCCCATCACCAAGCACACCTTCCTGGTCCGGCGCATCGAGGACCTCGCCCGCACGGTCCACGCCGCCTTCCACATCGCCAGCACAGGCCGCCCCGGCCCCGTCCTCGTCGACCTCCCCGTGGACGTCTCCAAGGCCGAGACCGACAAGCCCGTGCCCAAGGAGATCCACCTCCCTGGCTATAAGCCCAACATCGACGGTAACATGCGGCAGATCCGCCTCGCCGCCGACGCCATCAACCAGGCCCGACGCCCCCTCCTCTACGCCGGCGGCGGCGTCATCATCGCCAACGCCGCCGACCAGCTCCGCGCCCTCGCCGAACGCGGCAACATCCCCGTCACCACCACCCTCATGGGCCTCGGCGCCTTCCCCGAGGACAGCCCGCTGTCCCTCAAGATGCTCGGAATGCACGGCACCGCCTACGCCAACTACGCCATGCAACACGCCGACACGATCGTCGCCATCGGCGCCCGCTTCGATGACCGCATCACAGGCAAGCTCGACGAGTTCGCACCCGAGCGCGAATGCATCATCCACATCGACATCGACCCCGCGAGCATCAGCAAAAACATCCCCGTGGACATCCCTGTCGTCGGCGACGCCCGCCAGATCCTCGCCGAGCTCGTCAAGCGCATCGAGCCCGTCAACCGCGAGGCCTGGTGGCACATGATCGACGCCTGGAAGGACAAGCACCCCCTGACCTACGACCGCGACGGCACCCTCAAGCCCCAGTACATCATCGAGCAGCTCCGCGACGCCACCGACGGCCAGGCCATCATCGCCACCGAAGTCGGCCAGAACCAAATGTGGGCCGCCCAGTGGTACACCTACACAAGGCCAAGGCAGTTCATCACTTCGGGCGGACTCGGCACCATGGGCTACGGCTTCCCAGCCGCCATCGGCGCCCAGGTTGCCTGCCCCGACCGCACGGTCATCGACATCGCCGGCGACGGCTCCTTCCAGATGAACATCCAGGAGCTCGCCACCGCCGTCCGCGAGCGCCTGCCCGTCAACATCGCCCTCCTCAACAACGGCTACCTCGGCATGGTCCGCCAGTGGCAGGAACTCTTCTTCGACCGCCGCTACTCCAGCACCATCCTCTCCGACGGCAACCCCGACTTCGTCGCCGTCGCCGAGGCATACGGCGCGCGAGGCATCCTCGTCGAGCACACCGACCAGGTCCGCGACGCCATCGACGCCGCCCTCGCCACTCCCGGCCCCGTCGTCCTCGACTTCCACATCAACCCCGAAGAAAACGTCTTCCCCATGGTCCCCTCCGGCGAGCCCATCGACCGCATGCGCGGACTCGCGTAAAGCCAAGCGGTTGCGGGTTTTAGGTTCCGGGTTACAGGTTCCGGATTACAGGTTCCGGATTACAGGTTTCGGGTTGCAGGTTGCGGGCAAGAGAAGAGGCAACGTGCCCCTCGGGGCTCGGCATCTGGGTCTTGATCTTCTCCTGGAACCTGAAACCCGGCACCCGGAACCCCTCTTCCCCGGCCCCCCCTCTCCCCCTCGCCACTCGAACCCCGAACCTCGCCACTCGCGCGTCCCCGCGCGATCCTCCACATTCTCGCCATCCCCACTCCATTTTCCCGCCATCGGCACGCCGCCAGAGCCGTACGTCCCTCATATATCGACACTTATGCCCGCCAGATCGCCCCCAGCGGCCAGAATCGGTGATTCATCTCTTTTCCAGAAGACTCCCTTGCTTCCTGAACGCATAAGGAGTATAGTTCTTCTGGATAGCCGAATCACGGGCAGTGGCGAGGGCGGAACATGGGGATCGCAGACCGACTGCGTTACGCGAGGGAGCGCGCGGGACTGACCGGCGCGCAGGTGAAGGCCAAAACGGGCATCGGCGGGTCGTCCCTCTCGGAGTTCGAGCACGGCAAGCGCGAGCCCAGGCTCAGCCAGCTTCAGGCACTGGCTCGCGCCTACCAGCGCTCGGTCGCCTTCTTCCTCGCCGAAGGCCCGATCCCCCGGGAGATGGTCCTGTGGCGGGAGCAGCCCGTCAAGGACGCCGCGGCAGTCGAAGCGCGCTTCCTCAGGCTCTGCGAGCAGTACCACAACCTCGAGATCTGGTGCGGCGAGCACGCCCGCGCGCGCCTGCCCGAGACCCAGGGCGACCCCGACGCCTTCGAGTTCGCCGACGCGGAGGAGCTCGCCAAGCGCGTCCGCCGCGAGCTGGACCTCGGCCGCCGGCCCGGCCGGGTCCTGCTCAGCGTTCTTGAGGAAGTCTGCGGCGTAAAGGTCTTCCACCTGCCCTTCGCGCCCAGCGGCCCGGCGGCCTCCACCGTCAGCGAGACGTTCGGCCCCGCGGTCCTGCTCAACGGCCGGACCGCGCGCTGGCGCCGCAACGAGGACCTCGCCCGCGAGCTCTTCCACCTGGTCACGTGGCGCATCTTCCGCCCGTCGGGCGGCAGATCGCCCGGCGAGCGCGAGGAGCAGCTCG
>CAZDNN010000522.1:0-4655 GCA_964506385.1 uncultured Planctomycetota bacterium | reverse complement strand
GGGGGACCCGACGATCTCCCACGGCTGGAGCCTGCCCTACGACTTCCGCGCCACGGCGCCGGGGGTGGCCATCACGGAGCCGGAGGGCTACGGGCGGATCGGGGACTGGGAGAAGGTCAAGGGGGGCATCTTCACCGTGGCCTACGCGCGGTGCGTTGCGCCAGGCCGCCCGTGCCTGTGGGCGGAGTTCGGCCGCTCGGTGTGGGACCGGCGGCGGATGCGGCCCGATCCCGAGCTCATCGACTGGACGGCGGCTTACTACGAGCGCTTCTACAGGATGGCCCTGACGGCCGAGGCGGCGGGCACGATCTGCTGGTGGTACCCTGGCGGCTACCGCGTCGGGGAAAACAGCGACTACGGGATCATCAACCCCGACGGCAGTGACCGCCCCATCACAAGGGTCATCCGCCGCCACGCCGCCGCCTTCGCCCGACGGCGCGAGCGCTCGACGCCCAGGCGCTGGATCGCCATCGACCGCGACGCCCATCCCGGAGGGCTGCCGGCCGTCTACCAGGCGGTGAAGGACGATTTCTGGGCGGCCATGGCCCGCGGCGACTTCCCCGGCCTCCGCCACGACGGCCAGGGCACGACCTCCGCCGACTGCCCCCTCGTGGCCGTGGGGAACGTGCCCTGCACGGGTCACAACCCGCCCAAGCACCTCAACGCCGTCTTCGCCACGGTCCAGATCTGCAATCGCGAGGGACAGTGGGAGGAGGCAAGCCAGAGCAGGCACGTGCTCGTTGCCGCCGGGCCGGTGCGGGCGCGGGTCGTCATCATCAACAACGGCTTCGCCACGTGGCTCTCGCCCAGGGGCCGCGAGCAGAGCAAGGGCACGGTGCACCTTGTCGTCCGCGACGCCAGGACACGGAACGTCCTGTCCGAGCACCCGATTGCCGCGGACGTTCCCTATCTGGGCGAGGCGGCGCTAGGCGAGATCGCGCTGATGACGCCGATCGCGGGGCGGGAGCGGGTGATCCTGGAGATGGTGGCGAAGGACCGCTCACGCTTCGGCCGCCGGCTCACCATCGCTCTCTCGGCGCCCGCGCCCTGACTCGGGAGATGCTAACAGGCCCTGCGGTTCCTGGACTTACGGCGCGAAGACAGTGCAGCAAGCCGGCCGTCTCCGCCGACTACCGAGGCGAGCGCCACGGCGGGCGGCCGGGCGGAAAGTCCAGCGCAGCCTTGCTTTTGGGCGCGAGTGTTGGTAGACTTTGGCGTGGGTTGGTCCTCTCTCTCGGTCCCGTGGCGGATGGGCTCCGCCGCCGTAACCAGTAGCGGAGGCAAAGGGATGCGGAAGCTGACAGTGTGGATGACTTGGGTGGCCATGGTGGCTGTCCTGGGCGGCGGCGTGCTGGCCGGCGAGCCCGTCGGGGAACCGGACTTGAAGGCCGAGGTCCCAGCGACGCCGGTGCTCGAGGACACGGAGGGCAACGCGGCCGACGTGGTCGCGAAGGTGGACGACATCACTATCACCCGGGGCGAGCTCAACCACACCCGGGACATCATGAGAATGACCCGCCAGGGCCCTCTGCCCAACAATCAGCAGATCCTCGAACAACTCATCAACCGCGCCCTGTGGAACCGCTATTTCGACAAGGAGAACCTCCGCCCCAGCGGCCCCGACATCCAGGCGGCCATCAAGCAACTCGACGCGAGACTGCGGCAGAAGAACTCCAGCTACCAGCGCTTCCTCATCCAACGCGGCCTCACAGTCGAAGAGCACGCGGGCATGCTGAGCTACGAGATCGCCATGCGCCGCCTCATTCAGAAGATCCAGGAGGACATCAAGGAAGAGCAGATCAAGGCGGAGTATGAGGCGCACCCCGAGTTCTACGACGGCAGCCGCGTCCACATCTTCCAGATCTTCATCGACACCTCGAACGCCGCGAACGACCCTGCGAAGCTCGACGAGGCCAAGAAGAAGGCCGAGGACGTCTACAAGAAGCTCAAGAGCGGCAAGGACTTCGAGCGGCTGGCGAAGGACTACTCCGAGGGCGCGGCCGCCCAGCGCGGCGGCGACCGCGGCTGGTTCCGCCGCAAGGGCCCCGAGGTGGACGAGCCGCTGATCGAGGCGGCCTGGAAGCTCAAGCCCGGCGAGATCACCAAGCCGATTCGCGGCGCCCGCGGCTGGCATATCCTCAAGGTCACCGAGCGCGAGCCCGCCTACCTCACCTACTTCGGCTGCAAGCGCGGCATCCGCCAGGAGCTGACCCGCAGCAAGCTCGAGGCCATCCTCGACGGCCTCAAGGCCGGCGCCAAGATCGAGCGCCTGCTCTAGCATCCGCGCCTGACATCATACGAGCGGCCCCAGGGGCAGTCGGCAACGGCTGCCCCTGATGCATGAAGAAGATCGATGTGCGATGTGTGATCTCGGAGGGCCAGGCTCCCGCCGAGCCGCCGGTACGGGGCAGGCGCCGTCCGCACGAGCGGCTCGGCGGGGGTCTCGACCTCCCACTGCGCCCCTTCCCACCCGCTCACTTCATCCAGTCGTCGTCGTCCTTGTCCTTGGTCGCGCCGTCCTTCCGTGCGTCCTTCGTCTTCGCGTCGCCGTCCGTCTTGGGCTTGGCGTGGTCCTTGGCCGGCCCATCGTCCTCGGCGTCGTCGTAGGGCGCATAGTCCACGTCACGGCTGTGGAGCCAGCCGAAGATCTTCTTCCCGCCGATCTCGGCCTTCACGCCGAGCCAGTCGCCGCGGACCTTCATCACCGTGAGTGCTGTGCCCTTGGGCACGCGGCCCAGCACGATCTTGCCCTTCATCAGCTTCGCCTGCGTCGCCTCGACCACGATCCTGTCGAGGGGCTTGTAGCCGGCACCGCGGACCTTCGCCTCGTCTTCGGCCGGCGGCTCGAGGTCGGCGAGCCGGATATACCCCTTCACGACCTTGCCGCCCACCTTGATGTAGACGAGCGCGAAGCCGCCCTGTGCGTGCACGTAGTGGATCTTGATGCGGGTGCCCTTGGCCAGGCGGCCGATCACGTCGCTGCCCTGCTTCACCGCAGCCTTGTCCGTCTTCACCACGGCCATGTCGCCGGGCCTGTACATCCCAGCTATGGCCGCGGAGGCCAGGGCCAGGGCCGTCACCAGCACGGCTACCGTGCGCGCCATCCTCATCGCGTCGTCCTCCAACCGCGTCTCCCCGTAGTCTACGTCCCCGCCGCACGGAGATCAAGCCGTCGCTTGTTACAATCGCGATGCGTAATCATGTTGACAGCCCCGGCGCGCGACACTATACTGAGTTGTAAGGACAGGCCGACCGTTCTGAAGGAGGCTACCCATGAACGGGCGTGTGGCATTGACGACGATCCTGGCTCTCGCGATCATCCTCCCCACCTCCGCCGCCCTCGCGCCGGCGACAGGCATTGACAAAGGCCTGGCCGAGGCCACCCAGCGCCTCGCCTCCACCAAGCTCAGCGTCGAGATCGAGAAGGGAGACCCCGACAAGGTCCTCGACCTCATCCGCGACGCGGCCAAGGTCAACATCGTTGTCGATCCACCGGTTCGCCGTCGCTGGGAGACCGAGACCGTGACGCTGAAGCTCAACGACGTCTCCGCCCTCTCCGCCTTCTACCACGTCCTCCACAACCTCGACCTCGTGGCTTCCTACTCCAACGAAGCCTTCGTGGTGAACCTACCCGACAAGTACGAGCCGAACCCCCAGGTCACGATCTTCGACATCCGCGACATCATCACGCAGCCCAAGGGCAACCGCCTGCCCCCCATGCTCTTCGGCGCCCAGATCGACCCGCTCTACTACTGGTACCGCGGCCAGCTCGGCGCCGTGTCCCCCGGCGCCAAGCGCTACGACCCCTTCGCCGAGCTCGAGCTGGTGGACAGCTATCCGCCCGACCACATCGGCCAGGTGATCGCCGACACCATCGGCCAGGCCATCGCCGCCAAGCGCCCGGGCGTCTCCGTCAGCTACCACGACGGCTACCTCGTCGTCGTCGAGCAGCCGAAGGCCGCCCGCATCCCGATCACCCCCGACGAGCAGGACAAGGCCACCGCGGCCACCACAGGCAAGTAGCCCCGCCCTCGTCGCACAGCAACAGCATCTGCTCTCGGCCCGCTCCCATCGGCCGCGCCGACCCGCAACCCGGCCGAGAAGGCCCCTCACAACTCACCGCGGCACACTACATCCGGCTCACCCGCGAGCTCTCCCAGTAGTGCCGGTGCCACCCGGCTCTTGCGCGAGCTAGAATTGCAGAGTTGTCCAACTCTGCAATTCTGGCCTCGGCACGACGAAGCAACAGCCATCCGGCAGCCCCGTCGGCACTCACCCGTTCGGCTCCCCTTTTCACACAGCAGACCGGTAGCGGCGACCGGCGTCCCGCTTTCCCTAAGTCGCACCGGAAGCGTCGCTTACGCTACGCCCTACACGTCTCTCTCCACAGGACAGTGGGGCCCGGCTCATGGGCGAGCCCTCCCGCCGGTCTCGGCGCCGCAGGACCGTTGGGTGAGCTAGAATTGCAGAGTTGTCCAACTCTGCAATTCTAGCTCACCTGCCCCGCACCACCCGCGGCCGCCGGCGGAAGAGGGCGCTCCCCCTACACCTCACTTGCCGCCGCCTTTGACAGGGACCACGGGAGACGAATAGAATCTCCGTAACTATTCAGCCGGCTGAAGTGCCGTCGCGCCGCCACAGGCGATTGGCACGCT